>NZ_AOSQ01000027.1:0-59630 GCF_000349605.1 Kocuria sp. UCD-OTCP | reverse complement strand
CCTGACCCAGGAAAAACTCGTTCGAAAAGGCCGCCCGGCGGCGGCGGTACCCTGGTAGCTGATCGAGTCCAGGAAAACCCCAGGTCGGCCCGTCCGGCCCGGGCCACCCCGTGCCCGGGGCCGGTCCGCCCGAGCGCGACCACGAACGAAAGAGCGGTGCCACGAGTGAGCCAGCAGAGCGACGAGAGGAACCCCGGCACGGGCGAGGCCGGGACGGGAACCGTCGGCCTGACCGGCCGTCCCGCCCGCGACTTCCCCGAGCCGCCCGAGCTCTCCACCCACGGGCCCGCCCGGATCATCGCGATGGTCAACCAGAAGGGCGGGGTCGGGAAGACCACCTCGACCATCAACCTCGGCGCGGCGCTCGCCGAGCTGGGGCGCAAGGTCCTGCTCGTCGACTTCGATCCGCAGGGCGCCCTCTCCGCCGGCCTCGGCGCCAACCCGCACGAGCTGGAGCTGACGGTCTACAACGTCATGATGGACCGCTCCGTGGACGTCTGGGACGTGGTCCAGGAGACCGACGTCGAGGGCGTCGACCTGCTCCCCGCGAACATCGACCTCTCCGCGGCGGAGGTGCAGCTCGTCACCGAGGTGGCCCGCGAGCAGGTGCTGGCCAGTGCCCTGCGCAAGCTCGAGGAGCACTACGACGTCATCATCATCGACTGCCAGCCCTCGCTGGGGCTGCTGACGGTCAACGCGCTGACCGCCGCGCACGGGGTGGTCATCCCGCTCATCGCGGAGTTCTTCGCCCTGCGCGCCGTGGCGCTGCTCGTGGACTCCATCGAGAAGGTCCAGGACCGGCTCAACCCCCGCCTGCAGATCGACGGGGTGCTCGCCACGATGTTCGACTCCCGGACCCTGCACTCCCGCGAGGTCATGGCCCGGATCGTGGACGCCTTCGGCGACAAGGTCTTCGACACCGTCATCAAGCGCACCGTGAAGTTCCCGGACGCCACGGTGGCCGCCGAGCCCATCCTCTCCTTCGCCACGGCCCACCAGGGCGCCGAGTCCTACCGTCAGCTGGCGCGGGAGCTCATCTCGCGCGGCGGCGCACCCTGATGCACCCCGAGGAGCCGCCGGTCCCCGAGGGTCCCGGCGGCTTCGCGGTGCAGCTGGAGGACTTCGCGGGGCCCTTCGAGGTGCTGCTCTCCCTGATCGCCAAGCACGAGCTGGACATCACCCGGATCGCGCTGGCCACCGTCACGGACGAGTTCCTCCAGTACGTGCGCGCCCTGCACGAGATCGGCTCGACCCGCGCCCTCGACGAGGCCAGCGAGTTCCTCGTGGTCGCCGCGACGCTCCTGGACCTCAAGGCCGCCCGGCTGCTGCCGCGCGGGGAGGTCGAGGACGAGGAGGACGTGGCCCTGCTGGAGGCACGGGACCTGCTCTTCGCCCGGCTGCTGCAGTACAAGGCGTTCAAGGAGGTGGCCGTGCTGCTCGACGAGCGGATGCGGGCCGAGTCCACCCGCCTGCCCCGGTCGGTGCCGCTGGACCCGGACGTGGCGGCCGTGCTGCCCGAGCTCGACTGGCGGACCACGCCGGAGCAGTTCGCCGCGATCGCCCGCTCCGTCTTCGTGCCCCGCCCCGGGGCGCCCGCGGAGGTCGGGGTGGACCACCTGCACGGGGCCGCCGTGACGGTCCGGGACGAGGCGGAGATCCTCGCCGGGCTGCTCGAGGACGGAGCCCCGCGCTCCTTCCGGGTGCTCGTCGCGGACGCCGGGTCCACCCTCGCGGTGGTCGTGCGGTTCCTGGCGCTGCTCGAGATGTACCGGGACGCGGTGCTCGAGCTCGCCCAGGAGCAGCCGCTGGGGGAGCTGACGGTCCGCTGGACCGGGGCGGGCACCGGGTGGACCGCCGACCGGCTGTCCGAGGACGCCGCGGGCCCGGCGGCCGTCGTCGCGGCCCCGGACGGGGTCCCGGCCGCCTCGGGGGCCCCGGCGTGAGCCCCGCGGCCGAGGGCGGGCCGGACCTCGAGGCGCTGCCCGGCGGCGTGCGGGCCGCCGTCGAAGCGATCCTGATGGTGGCCGACGAGCCCGTCAGCGAGTACGAGATCGCCGCCGCCCTCGTGGTCCCGGTCGCCACCGTGCAGCGGGTCCTCGACCGGCTCCGCGCGGAGTACGACGGCGTCGCCGCCGATCCGGGGTATGATGGGACGTTGGCGCCGCGCGGGTTCGAGCTGCGCAGCACCGGTGCCGGCTGGCGGATCCACTCGCGCAGCGAGTTCGCCCCCGTCGTCTCCGCGTTCGTCGCGGAGGGACAGACCGCCCGGCTGTCGCAGGCGGCCCTGGAGACCCTGGCCGTCGTGGCCTACCGCCAGCCCGTGAGCCGGGGACGCATCTCCGCGATCCGCGGGGTCAACGTCGACGGCGTCGTCCGCACGCTCGTGCAGCGAGGCCTGATCCGCGAGCTCGAGCGGGACGGCGAGTCCGGCGCCGTGCTCTACGGCACCACCACGTTCTTCCTGGAGAAGATGGGCATCGGCTCGCTCGACGAGCTCCCCGACATCGCCCCTCATCTGCCGGGCATCGACCAGATCGACCACTACGAGGACTGAGACACCACCATGGCCACTTCACGTTCATCATCCGGCCGCCCCGGGCCCGGCGGCCGCCGCGCCCCCGGCTCCCAGGGCGGCCAGAAGCCCCGCACCGGCCAGGGCGGCACGTCGTTCCAGGGCGGGAAGGGCGCTCCTGGCCGCGGCCCCGCCAAGGCCGGTGCCGGCAAGGCCGGTGCCGGCAAGGGCACCGCCAAGGGTGGCGCCGCGAAGGGCGGCGCCGCCAGGGGAGGGTCCTCGACGGGCACCGGTCAGGACCGCGGGCCCCGCCCGTTCGCGTCCTCCGAGAAGAGCGCCCGGCGGATGCCCGCCACCCCGTACCGCCCGCCGCACCGGAAGCGCCGCCCCAAGAACCCGCCCGTGGACCGGCTCGACCAGCACGACCCGGACGGGGTGCGCCTGCAGAAGCTCATGGCCCAGGCCGGCGTGGCCTCGCGGCGCGTGTGCGAGGAGATGATCGAGGCCGGCCGCGTGCAGGTCAACGGGGAGACCATCACCGAGCTCGGCATCCGCGTGGACCCGGACACCGTCGAGATCCACGTCGACGGCGTCCGCGTGCAGCTCGACGAGAACCTCGTCTACTACGCCTTCAACAAGCCCGAGGGGGTGCTCTCCACCATGGAGGACCCCGAGGGCCGGCCGTGCGTGGCCGACTACCTCAACCAGCAGAAGAACGAGCGCGTCTTCCACGTGGGCCGCCTCGACGTCGAGACCGAGGGCCTCCTGCTGCTGACCAACGACGGCGAGCTGACCAACCGGCTCACCCACCCCTCCTACGAGGTCCCCAAGACCTACCTCGTGCAGGTCCGCGGGCCCATGGAGAAGGGCGTCGGCGCGGCCATGAAGGCCGGCATCGAGCTCGAGGACGGCATCGCCTCCGTCGACTCCTTCCGGCTCGTGGACTCCACCCCCGGCCACCTGCTGGTCGAGGTCGTCCTGCACTCCGGGCGCAACCGCATCGTGCGCCGGCTCTTCGACGCCGTGGGCCACCCCGTCGAGAAGCTCGTGCGCACCGAGGTCGGCCCCATCCGGATCGGGGACCAGCGCCAGGGCACCATCCGCCGCCTGTCGAAGACCGAGGTCGGGCACCTCCTCGCCTCGGTGGGCATGTAGGGAGCGCCCGTGACGCAGACCCCCACCGCACCGCCGACCCCCGCGGCGACCGCCGGGCCCGTGCTCGTGGTCGGCGCCGGCCTGCTCGGCGCCAGCATCGGCCTGGGCCTGCGCCACCTCGGCGTGGACGTCTGGCTGCAGGACTCCTCGCCCACCGCCGAGGCCGTGGCCCAGGACATCGGCGCCGGCCGCTCCTGCCGCGCGGCGGGGCAGGACCGGGTGCCGGAGCCGGCCCTCGTCGTCGTCGCCACCCCGCCCGACGTCACCGCCGAGACCGTGGTCGAGGCGCTGGGACGCCACCCGGAGGCGGTCGTCCTCGACATCGCCTCCGTGAAGGAGTCCGTGCTGGAGGACGTGCGCGCCCGGGGCGGGGACCTCACCCGCTACGTGGGCACCCACCCCATGGCCGGGCGGGAGAAGTCCGGCCCCGTGGCCGCCCGCGGCGAGCTGTTCACGTCCATGCCCTGGGTCGTGTGCGACTCCGGCCGCTCCGCGCCCGCGGCGCTGGCCGCGGCGAAGAACCTGGCCGTGGACCTCGGGGCGACGGTCACGTTCATGGACGCCCGCGAGCACGACGCGACCGTGGCGCTGATCTCCCACCTGCCGCAGGTGATGTCCTCCCTGCTGGCCTCCCGGCTGCAGGACACCCCGCTGCACCACCTGTCCCTCGCGGGCCAGGGGCTGCGGGACACCACCCGCATCGCCGCCTCCGACCCCGGCCTGTGGGTGCAGATCCTCTCCGCGAACGCCGCTCCCGTGGTGGCGTCCCTGCACGGGGTGCGCGAGGACCTCGACCGGCTCATCGCCACGCTCGAGGCCCCGCGGGCCCCGGGCGCCCGGCTGGACATCGCCCAGCTGATGTCGGAGGGCAACGCCGGCCGGGCCCGGATCCCGGGCAAGCACGGCGGCGCGCCCCGCGCGTTCGCGACCCTCACCGTGCTCGTCGGGGACGTCCCCGGGCAGATCGCCCGGCTGCTCACCGAGATCGGGGAGATCGGCGTCAACCTCGAGGACCTGCGCCTCGAGCACTCCCCGGGCCAGCCCGTGGGCCTCGTCGAGGTCTCCGTGCTGCCCAACCGCCGCAAGGAACTCGTCGAGGCGCTCCAGGAGCGCGGATGGAAGGTCGTGCAGTGAACACCGGAACGAACACCGCCCGCAGCGCAGCACCCGGCACCGGGACGCCGGCCGCCGCCGGCCGGCAGCTGGTCGTCGCCATCGACGGGCCCTCCGGCTCCGGCAAGTCCAGCGTGTCCAAGGAGGTCGCCCGCCGCTTCGGCCTCGCCTACCTGGACACGGGCGCGATGTACCGCGCGCTGACGTGGTGGTGCCTCGACCGCGGGGTGGACCTCTACGACGGCGGCGCCGTGGTCGAGGCCGCCCGCTCCTTCCCGCTCGCCCAGGGCACCGACCCCGACCGGGAGCTGGTGTTCGTGGGCGGGACCGACGTGGGCGTCGAGATCCGCGGCGCCCGGGTGACCGAGGCGGTCAGCGCCGTGGCCACCAACCAGGCCGCGCGGGCGGTGCTGGTGGCCCGCCAGCAGGAGCTCATCGCGGACAGCGGCCGGCGCATCGTGGCCGAGGGCCGGGACACCACCACCGTGGTGGCCCCCGACGCCGACGCCCGGATCCTGCTCACCGCCGACGAACGGGCCCGGATGGCCCGGCGCGGCCTGCAGAACGGCGGCGTCGAGGACGCCGAGCAGCTGCGGGCCCGGGTCGTGGGCCGGGACGCCAAGGACGCGACGGTCGTGAACTTCACCGAGGCCGCCGACGGCGTCGTGACGATCGACTCCTCCGAGCTCACCGTGGAGCAGACCGTCCAGGCCGTCATCGACGTGGTCGTCCGGGCCGCGGGCCGCTCCGCCTGAACCGCTCCGCACCGCCTCCCCCGACATTTTTCCGCACCCCGACCGGCCGCACCCGGCCCAGCGAAGGACAGCCATGACCGGCAACCCCGAGAACTCCGCGCACGACACCGCCCACGACCCCTACGAGGCCGAGATCCTCGGCGGCACCACGGACGACGTCGCCCAGCGGCTCGCGGCCATCGACGACGACGAGGCCGAGCAGCGCGCGCAGGCGCTGCGGGCCGGGCTCGAGGACTACGAGCTCGACGAGGAGGACGCCGCGCTGCTCGCCGAGTGGGCGGAGGACGGGGACCAGGCCCCCGTGCGCCGGCCCGCCCCGGTGCTCGCCATCGTGGGCCGCCCCAACGTCGGCAAGTCGACCCTCGTCAACCGCATCCTCGGCCGGCGCGAGGCCGTCGTGGAGGACACCCCGGGCGTGACCCGGGACCGCGTCTCCTACCGGGCCACCTGGAACGGGCGCAACTTCACCCTCGTGGACACCGGCGGGTGGGAGTACGACGCCAAGGGCATCAACGCCCGCGTCGCCGAGCAGGCCGAGATGGCCGTGGAGTTCGCCGACGCCGTGCTGCTCGTGCTCGACGCCACCGTGGGCGTCACCGCCGCGGACGAGGCCATCGTGAAGATGCTGCGCAAGGTCCGGAAGCCGGTGATCCTGGTCGCCAACAAGGTGGACTCCCCGCAGCTCGAGGTCGAGGCCACCTACCTGTGGTCCCTCGGCATGGGGGAGCCGCACCCGGTGTCCGCCCTGCACGGGCGCGGCGCCGCCGACGTCCTCGACGCGGTCACGGACCTGCTGCCGGAGTTCTCCGCCGTGGCCGAGACCGAGCTGACCGGCGGGCCCCGCCGCGTGGCGCTCATCGGGCGCCCGAACGTGGGCAAGTCCTCGCTGCTCAACAAGCTGGCCGGCTCCGAGCGCGTCGTCGTGGATCCCCTGGCCGGGACCACCCGCGACCCCGTGGACGAGCTCATCGAGCTGGGCGGCAAGCCCTGGCGCTTCATCGACACCGCGGGCATCCGCCGCCGCGTGCACATGGCCCAGGGCGCGGACTTCTACGCGTCCCTGCGCACCCAGGCCGCCCTCGAGCGCGCCGAGGTGGCCGTGGTGCTGCTGGCCGCGGACGAGGTGCTCTCCGAGCAGGACGTCCGCATCCTGCAGCTGGCCGTGGACTCCGGGCGCGCCCTCGTGCTCGCCTTCAACAAGTGGGACCTCATGGACGAGGACCGCCGCTACTACCTGGAGCGGGAGATCGACCGCGACCTCGCGCACGTGGCCTGGGCGCCGCGGGTGAACGTCTCGGCGAAGACCGGCTGGCACAAGGACCGGCTGGTCCCCGCCCTGGAGACCGCCCTGGCCTCGTGGGACACCCGCGTCCCCACCGGGCGGCTCAACGCGTTCCTCGGCGAGATCGTGGCCGCCCACCCGCACCCCGTGCGCGGCGGCAAGCAGCCGCGCATCCTCTTCGGCACCCAGGCCTCCTCCCGGCCGCCGCGCTTCGTGCTGTTCACCACCGGTTTCCTCGACCCCGGGTACCGGCGGTTCATCACCCGCCGCCTCCGCGAGACCTTCGGTTTCGAGGGCACCCCCATCGAGGTGTCCATGCGCGTGCGGGAGAAGCGGAACCGGAAGCGCTGAGGCGCCCGCCGAGATGAATTCCGCCGGAGCTTGCTGTAATGTGATGCGAGTGCTCGGGGCGGGAACGTACTGAGCACTTCGGGCTGTGGCGCAGCTTGGTAGCGCACTTGACTGGGGGTCAAGGGGTCGCAGGTTCAAATCCTGTCAGCCCGACGATTCGAGGCCGGTGGACCGCGGGAACGCGGACCACCGGCCTTCTCTCGTTCCCGGGGACGGCGCCTCCGGCACCCGTGCTGCCTACCGGCGGGCCCGGGAAGCCGACTCCCGCAGCCGGTCCAGGTCGAGGTCCGGCCGGCCGCCGGCGCTGCCGACCACCTCGGCCGCCGCCGCCGCGGCCCACCAGGCGGCGGACTCGGGGCTCTCCCCGCGCAGCAGCGCGACGGTGAGCGCGGCCACGAACGAGTCGCCCGCCCCGGTGGGGTCCACGGGATCCTCGCCCAGGTGGGGCAGGAGCACGTGCCCGCCCGGCCAGGCGACCACGTCGCCCTCGCCGGTGGCCAGGGCGACGACGCGCGGGCCCTCCGCGAGCAGCGACTCCGCGGCCCGCACCGTCCCCGGCACGTCCTGCGGCGCCCAGCCCACCAGTGCCTCCGTCTCGGCGGTGTCCGCGCGCACCACGTCCGCGGTGCCCAGCACCCGCCGGCGCACCGCCCCGTCCGCCGGGGCGCCGTCGGCCACCACGATCGCGCCCCCCGCCGCGGCCGCCTCGAGGGCCTCCGTCACGGCCGCCCCCGGCTGCTGCAGCTGCACCAGCACGGCGTCCGCCGAGCGCAGCAGGTCCCGGCTCGCGCGCACGTCCCCGGCGTCCAGCAGCATCCGGGCGTCCACGTCCTCCAGCAGGCGGCGGACCCCGCGCGGCCCCACGAGGTCGACGAGCAGCGCGGTCGGGGCGCCGGCGCGGCGCACCACGGCGCCGACGTCGATCCCGTCGGCCGCGGCCTGGGCGAGCACCTCCGCGCCGGCGGAGTCGGTGCCCACGACCCCCACCAGGGCGACCTCGGCGCCGAGCTGGCGGCACGCCACGGCCTGGTTCGCGCCCTTGCCGCCGAGCAGCTCCTGCCGCTCGAGCACGTCGGCGGAACCGCCCTCCGCCGGCAGCTCCGCCACGGTCAGCACGAGATCCCGTCCCACCTGTCCGACCACCACGACACCGGACATCCGGCACTCCTTCCTCCGAGCGGCTCCGCTCGCGAGCCTAGAGCACTCCGGCCGCGGAGCCGACGGCGGTCGGGCGGTGCGGGGCGACCCGGCAGCGGGGGCGGAGCCCCGCCGCCGACGGCGGCGCATACACTGCACGGGACGTCGAGTGCTCCGGTCCCCGGGGCCGACCACGAAGGAGCGCCGGAGTTGAACGACCTGCACACCCTGCCCAAGGCGGAGCTGCACCTGCACATCGAGGGCACCCTCGAGCCCGAGCTCGCGTTCGCGCTCGCCGCCAAGAACGGGGTGGAGCTGCCCTACGGCTCCGTCGAGGAGCTGCGGCGGCAGTACGACTTCGAGGACCTGTCCTCGTTCCTCGCGCTCTACTACGCCACGATGGCGGTGCTGCGCGACGCCTCCGACTTCGAGGCGCTGACCCGGGCCTACCTCGAGCGCGCGGCGGCGCAGGGCCTGCGGCACGTCGACGTCTTCTTCGACCCGCAGGCGCACACCGCCCGGGGCGTGCCGCTCGGGACGGTGGTCGACGGCATCCGCGCCGCCCTCGACGCCGCCCGGGCCGAGCACGGCCTCACCAGCACGCTGCTGCTGTGCTTCCTGCGGGACCGGCCCGCCGCGGAGGCCGTGGAGCTCTTCGACTCCCTCGGGGACCAGCTGCCGCGCATCGACGGGATCGGCCTCGACTCGGCCGAGGTCGGCCATCCCCCGGCGCTCTTCGAGGAGGTCTTCGCGCGGGCGCGGGCGGCCGGACTGCACGTCGTTGCCCACGCGGGGGAGGAGGCGGGCCCCGAGTACGTCCGGGAGGCCCTCGACGTGCTGCGCGTGGAGCGGGTGGACCACGGCATCCAGTGCCTGAGCGACCCGGAGCTCGTGGACCGCCTCGTCGCGGAGCGGGTCCCGCTCACCGTGTGCCCGCTGTCCAACGTGCGGCTGCGCGTGGTCGACACGCTCGCCGACCACCCGGTCCTGGACATGCTCGAGCGCGGGCTGCTGGTCACGGTCAACTCCGACGACCCGGCCTACTTCGGCGGCTACGTGGGGGACGTCTTCCAGGACCTGCGCGACGCGCTGGGACTGACCGACGAGCAGGCCGTCGCACTGGCCCGCAACTCGGTGGACGCGTCCTTCGCGGGGACGGAGCGCAAGCGGGCGATCCACGCCGAGATCACCGCGTGGGAGGGCCGCTGAGCGGCCGACACCCGCGAGGTCCCGCGCCCTCGGGCCACGGGGACGTCTGTGCCATAATCGAGCCGACCGCACCCGCCGGACCAGGAGCCACCCCATGAGCAACATCCCCGCCGACCTGTCCTACACGGCCGAGCACGAGTGGATCGCGGGCCCCGACGCCGACGGCGCGGTGCGCATCGGGATCACCGACCACGCGCAGGGCGAGCTGGGCGACGTCGTGTTCGTCCAGCTGCCCGAGGTGGGGGAGAGCGTCGAGGCGGGCGCCGCCGTGGGCGAGATCGAGTCCACCAAGTCCGTGAGCGACATCTTCGCCCCCGTCTCCGGTGAGGTCACCGCGGTCAACGAGGCGCTCGAGGCCGAGCCCGGGACCGTGAACTCCGCCCCCTACGCGGAGGGCTGGCTGTTCGCGGTCCGCCCCTCCGGCGAGGACTACCGCTCCGGGCTGCTCGACGCCGAGGGGTACGCCGCCCAGCTCGACTGACCCGCGCAGGACCCGACCACGCGCGAGCCGGGACGTGTCCCGGCCGCCCCTCCGTGTCTCCACCACCCGGTACACTGACAAGCAACCGGGTGGCTCCGGCCGGTCGCCCGGGGACCGCCGGGACAGGAGGTCGCGGGGCAGGGGTCCCACAGGACCCGTCCACCAACACGTCACCAGTCGAGGGAAGAGATGTCCAGAACCCAGAACGGCTCGAACGCACCCCAGGGGGAGCCGGAGACCACGTCGATCCAGATCGTGGCCGAGGTCCTCTCGCACGCGGCTTCGCACAAGCTCTCCCCCGAGGAGAGCTCGGCGGTCTCCGCGCTCCCGCCGCGCAGCGCCCTGCTCGTGGCCCACGACAGCGGCGGCTCCGGGTCACGCTTCCTGCTGGACCGGGACGAGGTCCCCGCCGGCCGCCACCCGTCCTCCGAGATCTTCCTGGACGACGTCACCGTCTCGCGCCGGCACGCGCGGTTCGTCCGGCGCGGCGACTCCTTCGAGATCATCGACTCCGGATCCCTGAACGGCACCTACGTCAACGGCGACCGCGTGGACAGCGCGCAGCTGGACAACGGCGACGAGGTCCAGATCGGGAAGTTCCGGTTCACGTTCTACCGTTCGCTGCGCTCGCAGTCGGACCAGTAGAAGGGAGCCATGACCGACCCCGCGGAGACCGATCCCCACCGGGACGACGTCCAGCACGAGGCCCGGGTGGGCATCAGCGCCGTGCTCAAGGAGCTCGGCGAGGACCACCCCGGCATCACCGCCTCGAAGCTGCGCT
Organism: Kocuria sp. UCD-OTCP; assembly: GCF_000349605.1. Taxonomy (NCBI): domain Bacteria; kingdom Bacillati; phylum Actinomycetota; class Actinomycetes; order Micrococcales; family Micrococcaceae; genus Kocuria; species Kocuria sp. UCD-OTCP. Next base: position 48,854 of record NZ_AOSQ01000027.1, on the reverse strand, counting down.
TCCTGGAGGACAAGGGCCTGGTCCACCCGGCGCGCACCGCGTCCGGCTACCGCAAGTTCTCGCGCGCGGACGTGGACCGGCTGCGCCGGATCCTGGAGCTCCAGCGCGACCGCTACCTCCCGCTGAAGGTGATCCGGGAGCGGCTGGACGCCGACGAGGACGCCCGCGCCGACGACGCCCGGCGCACCGCGGAGCCCGCCGATCCGGTCACCGCCCCCCTGCCGGTCGTCAGCGCGCCGCGCACCTACAACCTGCGGGAGCTCGCCGCCCGCACGGGCGCCGGCATCCCGCTCGTCCGGGAGCTCGTGAGCTACGGGCTGATCCGGGAGCAGAACGGGGCCTTCGACGACCACGCCCTCGCCATCACCCGGGCGGCCCTCGCGCTGACGGCCCACGGTCTGGAACCGCGCCACCTGCGCCCCTTCAAGGCCGCCGCGGACCGGGAGCTGGGCCTCGTGGAGCGCGCCGTCGCGCCCCTCACCTCCCGCCGGGACGCCGCCTCGAGGGCACGCGCGGTCGAGCGCGCCCAGGAGATCTCGGGCCTGTGCCTCACCATCCACACCTCGCTCGTGCGCTCGGAGATCGCCGCGCTCCAGGAGCGCGCCGCGGTGGAGGGCTGACGTGGCCGTGCACCAGGTCCTGATGGAGATCGCGGGCGTCCGCATGGACGTGCCGTCGGCGCAGCCCGTCGTCGTCCTCCGCGAGGTCGAGGGCGGACGGCACCTGCCGATCTGGATCGGCACGAACGAGGCGACGTCCATCGTCTTCGCCGTGCAGGGGATCGAGCCGCCCCGGCCCCTGACGCACGACCTCGTGCTGTCGGTGGCCACCGCGTTCGGGCGCACGCTCACGCGGGTGCGGATCCACACGGTGGAGGAGGGGGTCTTCCACGCCGCGCTCGAGTTCTCGGACGGCACGGTCGTCGACTCCCGCGCCTCGGACGCGATCGCCCTGGCCGCCCGCACCGACTGCCCCATCCTGTGCACCGAGACCGTCCTCGACGAGGCCGGTCTCGTGATGAGCGGGGACGGGGAGCTGCGGGAGCCGTCCCCCCGCGCGGGGGAGGGGGAGCCGCAGCTGCCCCCGGAGACGCAGGTCGAGCAGTTCCGCGACTTCCTCGACAACGTCGACCCCGAGGACTTCTGAGCCGTCCCCGTCCGCCCGACACGGGGTCCGGGCCCCTGATGTCTTTGACCCCGTCCCCGGGGAGGTCTACCGTCATAAGGTGTACTCGAGGTGTTCCCGGGGGGATCCGGACGTCTCTGTGAGACCATCCACTCCCGGCGCCGCGAGCACCGGGTCCACGAGCGAGGAGGCGGCGTGAGCGAACGCGAGCAGCCCGGCGGCCCTCCGGCGCACGGCACCCAGGGCGTCCTCTTCGACGACTCCGTGATCCGGGACGAGTCCGTCGGCTACCGCGGCCCCACCGCCTGCAAGGCCGCGGGCATCACCTACCGGCAGCTCGACTACTGGGCGCGGACCGGTCTCGTGGAGCCCACCGTGCGCGGCGCCTCCGGGTCCGGCACGCAGCGGCTCTACAGCTTCCGCGACATCCTCGTCCTGAAGATCGTCAAGCGGCTCCTGGACACCGGCGTCTCCCTGCAGCAGATCCGCACCGCCGTGGGGGCGCTGCGCGCCCAGGGCGTGGAGGACCTGGCCCGGCTCACCATGATGAGCGACGGCGCCAGCGTCTACGCGTGCACGTCCCCCCACGAGGTCATCGACCTGGTGCAGGGCGGACAGGGCGTCTTCGGGATCGCCGTGGGCCGGGTGTGGCGCGAGGTCGAGGGGACCCTCGCGGCGCTCCCCGGGGAGCACACCGGAGCGGACCGCGCCCCCGCCCAGGAGCCGCTGCCCGGGGACGAGCTCTCCGAGCGCCGGGCCCGCCGGCAGAGCGCGGGCTGAGCCGGGCGGCTCAGGACGAGCCGTCGAGCAGGCCCTGCAGGATCGCCGTGTACCGCCCGGAGATGTCCTGGGCCTCCGCTCCCGGCCAGCGATGGATCGGCCAGGCCGCGCCCTGCGCCTGCTGCCAGACGGGCAGGTCCGGGATCACCGGGCTGACCAGCAGGGGGCCGAACAGCTCCTGCAGCTCGTCCAGGCGGTGCCGGTGCTCCACCGACGAGTGCTGGACCTTGTTGACCACCACCCCGGCAGCCGGCACGGCCCACGTGCGGCTCTGCTCGAACTGGGCGATCGCCGTCATCGTGCGCTTGGTGCCCGCCACCGAGAACAGCGAGGGCTCCGCCACCGAGAGCACCTTGTCGCTGGCGGCCCACGCCGTGCGGGTCAGCGCGCTCAGGGTGGGCGGGCAGTCGACCAGCACCAGGTCGTACCCCTGGGCGCCGGAGAGCGCGCGCTCCAGCCGGCCGAGGTCCTTCTCCCGGTACTCGGAGCGGTCGAGGTGGGACGAGCGGGCCGAGCCCGGGGCGACGTCGAGGGCCCTGCTGTCCAGGCCGGCCCGCACCGCCCAGGCCGAGGCCACGACCACGCGCTCGAGCGCTCCCCGGCGCGGCCTGCGCAGCACCTCTCCGATGTCGTGACCGCGCTCCGGGTGCACGCCCAGTCCGGTCGTGGCGTCGGCGTGCGGGTCGAGGTCCACCACCAGCGTGGGCACTCCCGCCTGCAGGGCCGCCGAGGCGATCCCCAGGGTCACGGAGGACTTGCCGACACCGCCCTTGAGGCTGCTGACGCTGACGATCTGCACGGAGGGGACACCCTTCGCTCGCGGGGAAACGGGAGGAGCGGCTCCTCGGGTCCGGGATCGGGGGCCGCGGCGAGGAGACGGCTGCGCCCATCGTAGCCGGGCGGGCGCGCTCCGCCCCGCTCCGGCGCGGAGCCGCCCGCGGCCGCCCCGCCCCCGCGCCGCCGCCGTGTACGCTGACCACGACGTCGCTCTGTGACAGCAGTCACAGTGTGCCCCGGGGTGGCGTGGTTCACTGGTCAGGACCGCCCGCGGACGGCCATGCTGACCGTGTGCGCGACGTTGTCCGACCTTCGACGAATCAGTGCCCGGGTGTCCGCCGAACGGCCCCGGGTGCGGAACGGGTGTTGATGTTCTCCAAGATCCTGGTGGCCAATCGCGGCGAGATCGCGATCCGTGCTTTCCGTGCCGCCTACGAGCTGGGCGCCAAGACGGTGGCGGTGTTCCCGTACGAGGACCGCAACTCGATCCACCGGCAGAAGGCCGACGAGGCGTACCGGATCGGGGAGGAGGGCCACCCCGTGCGGGCCTATCTCGACGTCGAGGAGATCGTCCGGGTGGCCAAGGAGTCCGGGGCGGACGCGATCTACCCCGGCTACGGGTTCCTCTCGGAGAACCCGGACCTGGCCCGTGCCGCCGCGCGCGAGGGCATCACCTTCGTCGGCCCGCGGGCCGAGATCCTGGAGCTGGCCGGCAACAAGGTCGCGGCGCTGAAGGCGGCGAAGCGGGCGGGGATCCCGACCCTGGCCTCCACGGAGCCCTCGGCGGACCCCGAGGAGCTGCTGGCGCAGGCGGAGGGCATCGGGTTCCCCATCTTCGTGAAGGCCGTGGCCGGCGGCGGGGGCCGCGGCATGCGCCGGGTGGAGACCCCCGAGGCGCTGCCCGAGGCGCTGGCCGCCGCGATGCGCGAGGCCGACACCGCCTTCGGCGACCCCACCGTGTTCCTGGAGCAGGCCGTGCTCCGGCCCCGCCACATCGAGGTGCAGATCCTCGCCGACAACGAGGGCGGGATGGTGCACCTGTTCGAGCGCGACTGCTCCCTGCAGCGCCGGCACCAGAAGGTCGTGGAGATCGCCCCGGCGCCGAACCTCGACGAGGGGATCCGCCAGGCCCTGCACCGGGACGCGGTGAAGTTCGCGAAGGAGCTCGGCTACGTCAACGCCGGCACCGTGGAGTTCCTGGTGGACACGGCCGGGGAGCGGGCGGGTCAGCACGTGTTCATCGAGATGAACCCGCGCATCCAGGTGGAGCACACGGTGACCGAGGAGATCACCGACGTCGACCTCGTCCAGTCGCAGCTGCGCATCGCCTCCGGGGAGACCCTGGCGGACCTGGGCATCGCCCAGGACGAGCTGGCCGTGCGCGGGGCCGCCCTGCAGTGCCGGATCACCACCGAGGACCCGGCCAACGGGTTCCGCCCCGACGTCGGGAAGATCTCCGCCTACCGCTCGGCCGGCGGCGCGGGGGTGCGCCTGGACGGCGGCACGGTCTACGCCGGGGCGGAGATCTCCCCGCACTTCGACTCGATGCTGGTGAAGCTCACCTGCCGGGGCCGGGACTACGCCACCGCCGTGCACCGGTCCCAGCGTGCCCTGGCCGAGTTCCGGATCCGCGGGGTGTCCACCAACATCCAGTTCCTGCAGGCCGTGCTGGCCGACCCGGAGTTCCTCGCCGGCAACGTGGCCACCGACTTCATCGAGCGCCGCCCCGAGCTGCTCGAGGCCCGCACCTCCGGGGACCGGGCCACCAAGGCGCTGACCTGGCTGGCCGAGGTCACGGTGAACCAGCCCAACGGGGAGCGGGTGGAGGGCATCGACCCGCGCACCAAGCTGCCCCACTACCCGGGCGACAAGCAGGACGAGCCGTTCCGCTCGCCCTTCGACGGACCCTCCGAGCACACCCCGCCGCCGGGGTGGCGGCAGCGGCTCGTCGAGCTCGGCCCCGAGGGGTTCGCCCGGGCCCTGCGGGAGCAGCAGGCGGTGGCGGTGACCTCGACGACGTTCCGGGACGCCCACCAGTCGCTGCTGGCCACCCGGGTGCGCACCCGGGACCTGCTGGCCGCGGCCCCGGCCTACGCCCACACGCTGCCGCAGCTGCTGTCCGTGGAGGCCTGGGGCGGGGCGACCTACGACGTCGCGCTGCGCTTCCTCGGCGAGGACCCGTGGGAGCGGCTGCGGCTGCTGCGGGAGGCGATGCCGAACATCCCGATCCAGATGCTGCTGCGCGGGCGCAACACCGTGGGCTACACCCCGTACCCGACCGAGGTGACGGACGCGTTCGTGGCCGAGGCCGCGGCCACCGGGGTGGACATCTTCCGGATCTTCGACGCCCTCAACGACGTGGAGCAGATGGCCCCGGCCATCGAGGCCGTGCGCAGGACGGGCACCGCGGTCGCCGAGGTCGCCCTGTGCTACACCGGGGACCTGCTCGACCCGGCCGAGGACCTCTACACCCTGGACTACTACCTCGAGCTCGCCCAGCAGTGCGTCGACGCCGGGGCCCACGTGCTGGCGATCAAGGACATGGCGGGGCTCCTGCGCCCCGCGGCGGCGGCGAAGCTGGTGACCGCCCTGCGGGAGCGCTTCGACCTGCCCGTGCACCTGCACACCCACGACACCGCCGGCGGGCAGCTCGCCACGCTGATGGCCGCGATCGACGCGGGCGTGGACGCGGTGGACGTGGCCGAGGCCTCGATGGCCGGCACGACCTCCCAGGTGCCCGCCTCGGCGCTGATCGCCGCCCTGGCCCACACGGACCGGGACACCGGCATCCCCCTGGAGGCCGCGACCGCCCTGGAGCCCTACTGGGAGGTCATCCGCCGGATGTACGCCCCGTTCGAGTCCGGGCTCACCGCCCCGACCGGGCGCGTGTACCGGCACGAGATCCCCGGCGGGCAGCTGTCGAACCTGCGCCAGCAGGCCATCGCGCTGGGACTGGGGGAGCGGTTCGAGGCGATCGAGGACATGTACACCGCCGCCAACGCCATGCTCGGCAGACTGGTCAAGGTCACCCCCTCGTCCAAGGTCGTGGGCGACCTCGCCCTGCAGCTGGTGGGCATGGGCGTGGACCCGGCCGAGTTCGAGGCGAACCCGCAGAAGTTCGACATCCCCGACTCGGTGATCAGCTTCCTCGCCGGGGAGCTCGGCACGCCTCCCGGCGGGTGGCCCGAACCGTTCCGCTCCAAGGCCCTGGAGGGCCGCAACGTGCGTGTCGGGATCACGGAGCTGGCCCCGGAGGACTCCCAGGCCCTGGCCGGGGACCCGGCCACCCGCCGTGCCACGCTGAACCGGCTGCTGTTCGCCGGCCCGACCCGGGACTACGAGGCCAGCCGGGCGAAGTACGGCGAGCTGGCGCTGCTGCACACCCGGGACTTCCTCTACGGGCTGACCTCCGACCGGGAGCACGTGATCTCCCTCGGCAAGGGGGTGCGGCTGCTGGTGACCCTGCAGGCCATCTCGGAGCCGGACGACAAGGGCATGCGCACCGTGATGCTCACCCTCAACGGCCAGCCCCGGATGATCGAGGTCCGCGACACCTCGATCACCTCCTCGGTGCCCGAGACCGAGAAGGCCGACCCCACGGACCGCGGCCACGTGGCCGCCCCGTTCGCCGGGGCGGTGACCGTGACGGTGGCCGAGGGCGACACCGTGGAGGCGGGCGGCCAGGTGGCCACCATCGAGGCCATGAAGATGGAGGCCTCCATCACCGCCCCCACGGGCGGCACGGTCGCCCGGGTGGCCCTCAAGGGCGTCACCCAGGTCTCCGGCGGCGACCTCCTGCTGGCGCTCGACACCGCCGGCTGACCCGGCACGCCCGCGCCGGCACCGCGGCCCCCGGGAGGGCCGCGGTGCCGGCGGGTGCCGCCCGGCGGGCGCGCATAGGATGGGTCGCATGCGGAAATTCGACCTCATCATCATCGGCTCCGGCTCGGGCAACTCGATCCTCACCGAGGACTACGAGGGCCTGGACGTCGCCATCATCGACGGCGGGACCTTCGGCGGCACCTGCCTCAACGTCGGCTGCATCCCGACGAAGATGTACGCGTATCCGGCGAGCGTGGCCCGCCGCGCCCAGGAGGCGGACCGGCTCGGCCTCCACGTCTCGGTGGAGGACGTGCGCTGGCGGGAGATGCGGGACCGGATCTTCGGGCGGATCGACGCGATCTCCCACGGCGGGCTCGAGTACCGCCGGACGCTGCCGCACGTGACGGTCTACGAGGAGCACGTGCGCTTCACCGCCCCGCGGACCCTGCGCACCGCCTCGGGGGAGGACCTCACGGCCGACCAGATCGTGGTGGCCTCCGGCTCGCGCCCGGTGCGGCCGGAGATCCCCGGGATCGACCTGCCCCAGGTGCACACCTCGGACACGGTGATGCGCATCGAGGAGATGCCCCGCCGCGTGGTGGTGGTCGGCGGCGGCTACATCGGCGCCGAGTTCGCCCACGTCTTCTCCAGCCTCGGCGCGCGGGTCACCCAGGTCAACCGCTCGCACCGGATCCTGCGCTACCACGACCCGGAGATCGCCGAGCGGTTCGCCCGCGAGGCCTCCCGGCAGTGGAAGCTGGAGACGGGCTGGTCGCTGAGCGAGGTCGAGGAGTGGGACGGCGACGAGTGCGCCGTGATGGTCACCTTCCGCGACCCGCAGGACCCGGAGCTCGTCATGCGCCTGCCCGCGGACGTGGTGCTGGTGGCCACGGGCCGGCAGCCGAACACCGACGTGCTCGACGCCCGGGCGGGCGGGCTGGACGTGCGGCCGGACGGGCTGCTGGCCGTCGACGAGCACCAGCGCGCCCTCTCCGGGGGCCGCCCCGTCGAGGGCGTGTGGGCGCTGGGCGACATCAGCTCGCCCTACCAGCTCAAGCACGTGGCCAACGCCGAGGCCCGCACGGTGCAGCACAACCTCCTGCACCCCGGCGACCTCCGGGCCACCGACCACCGGTTCGTGCCCTCCGCCGTGTTCACCAGCCCGCAGATCGCCTCCGTCGGCATGACGCAGCAGGAGGCCGAGCAGTGGGCGGTCGAGCAGGGCAGCGAGATCACCGTCAAGGTGCAGGACTACGGGGCCACGGCCTACGGGTGGGCCATGGAGGATCGCACGGGGCTGTGCAAGCTGATTGCGGAGAAGGGCACCGGTCGCCTCCTGGGCGCGCACCTGATCGGGGAGGAGGCCTCCCTGCTCATCCAGCCGCTGGTGCAGGCCATGTCCTTCGGCCTCGACGCGCACACGATGGCGCGCGGCCAGTACTGGATCCACCCCGCCCTGAGCGAGGTCGTCGAGAACGCCCTGCTGGGCCTCGACGTCCCCGAGCACTCACCGCTGTCCCCGGGGGCCCTCGTCGGCGGCCGGTGATCCCACCGGCCGCCGGCCGGCCCGGGGTCAGCCGCGGCCCGGCAGGTGCGCGTGGGAGAGCTTCTCCTTGATCCGCTCCGCCGGGGTGACGGGGGCCGCGGCCGGATCGGGGGCGGGGCGCGAGTAGATCTCCTCGATCCGGTCCGCGAAGTCCTGGGCGATCCTGGCCCGCTTGATCTTCATGGACGGGGTCAGGTGCCCGGAGGCCTCCGTCCAGTCGACGTCGAGGATCTCGAAGGCCCGGATGCTCTCCGCGCGGGAGACCGCCTGGTTCGCCCGGGTGACGATGTCCTGGACGTGCTCGACGACCTTCGGGTGCCGGGCGGCCTCCGCCACCGGCATCGCGGGGTCCAGGCCCATCAGCTCCAGGCGGGCGGGGAGCACGTCCTGGTCGAGGGTCACGAGGGCGGCCACGAACGGCCGGTTGTCCCCGACCACCATGACCTGGGAGACCAGGGCCGAGGCGCGGATGGGGTCCTCCAGCACGTTGGGGACCACGTTCTTGCCGCCGGCGGTGACGATGATCTCCTTCTTCCGGCCGGTGAGGGTGAGGGCGCCGTCCTCGTCGAGCGAGCCGAGGTCGCCGGTGCGGAACCACCCGTCCTCGAAGGCCTCGGCGGTGAGGTCCTCCCGCCCGTGGTAGCCGCGCATGACGTGGGTGCCCCGGACCAGGACCTCCCCGTCCTCGCCGATCCGCACCTCGTTGCCCGGCAGCGGCAGTCCCACGGTGCCGATCTTGCCGATCTCCGGGGTGTTGACGGCGATCGGGGCCGTGGTCTCCGTGAGCCCGTAGCCCTCCACGACGTACACGCCGATCCCGTTGAAGAAGTGGCCCAGCCGGGTGCCGAGGGCCGCGCCGCCCGAGACCGCGTGCGTGACCTCCCCGCCCATCGCGTCCCGCAGCTTCGAGTACACGAGCCGGTCGTAGAGGGCGTGGCGCGCGCGCAGCAGCGGCGGGATCCGCCCGTCCTGACCGGCCTTCGAGTACGCGACGGCCGTGGTCACCGCGCGCTCGAAGATCAGGGACTTCGCCCCGCCGGCCTTCTCGGCCTTGAGGCGGGCGCTCTGGTAGATCTTCTCGAACACGCGCGGGACGGCCAGGATGAACGTGGGCCGGAAGGCCCCGAGGTCCGCCATCAGGTTCTTCACGTCCGGGGTGTGGGCCAGGACGGTCCCGGAGTAGAGGGCGATCACCTCCACGAAGCGGGCGAAGACGTGGGCCAGCGGCAGGAACAGGAGCGTCCGGGCGCCCGGGTGGATGATGTCCTCGACGACCAGGGTCGTGTTCTCGCACAGCCGCACGAAGTTCCCGTGCGTCAGCTCGCACCCCTTGGGCGGTCCGGTGGTCCCCGAGGTGTAGATGATCGTGGCGACGTCCTCGAGCCCGCGCGACGTGCGGCGGGCCTCGAGCTCCTCGTCCGGCACGTCCGCGCCGGCGCGCGCGAGCTCGTCGAGGCCCGTGCCGGTGCCGTCCAGGCGCCAGACGTTCTCCGCGGCGCGGAACGGCGTCTCCCGCGAGGCGGCGAGCACGGAGTCCTCGAGGGCCTGCGTCTCGACGAACACGGCCTTGGCGTCGGAGTCGCCCATGATCCAGGCGATCTGCTGCGCCGAGGACGAGTCGTAGACGGGGACGGGCACGGCGCCGGCGTACCAGATCGCGAGGTCTGCGAGGGTCCACTCGTAGCGCGTCCGGCTGAGGATGCCCACCCGGTCCCCGGGCTCGATCCCCGCGGCCACGAGACCCTTGGCCACACCCTGCACGGCGGCGAGGAACTCCCGGGCGCGCACCTCGCGGGCGGCCCCCTCCGGCCCCAGGACGGTGTACAGGTGCGGATCCTCGTCCTGGCCCGCCTGCATGAGCAGGAAGTCGGTGATGCGGCTGTGGGCCGGTGGGTCCACGAGGGCGTCGGTCGCGACGTGGCGCATGGGGTTCTCCTCGGATCGGGGTCGGTGGGCCGTCCGCTCCAGTCTAGTGAATTGGCTCACGCAAACCCCGTCAAACGCGGGCGCCGTCGTCCAGCTCGTCGCGGTCGTCGGGCAGGGACCGCAGCAGGTGGCCGATGGCCCCGACCACGGCGAGCAGGCCCCCCACGATGGCCCACCACGGCAGGGAGCCGGGCAGGAGGGAGAGCACCACCAGCAGCACGGGCACCCCGACCAGCACGGTCCAGGACAGCAGTGCCCCGCCGCTGAGCCCCTGCGTGACCGGCCCGGGGTCGGGGGAGTAGGGCGCGTCGTCGTCCCCCGCGTCCTCCGGCTCCCCGGCGCCCTCTGCCCCGGCAGCCTCCGCTCCGGCGTCCTCCGCCCCGGCGGACGCGCCCGGCCCGGCGTCCTCGGGGGACCAGTCCCGGGGCCCGGCGAGGTGCCGGTCCCCGGCCCGGCGCACGTCCTCGAGGCCCGACACGATCCGGCTCCACTCGTCCTCGGGGCCGTGCCCGGCGCCGCCCGGCGTCCCCGGGCCCGCACTCATCGCCGGTCCCCCCGGGAGGCGGGGCGCAACGGTCTCGCGGTGACCGGGTTGCGGCCCGCCAGCAGGTCCTCCAGGAAGCGCACGGACCGCGCCGCGACCACGTCCGCCTCCCGGTCCAGGGTGGCCACGTGGAAGCTCTCCGCCAGCCGCACCAGCTCCACGTCCCCGCCGGCCCGGCGCAGCACCTGCAGGTGCGAGGCGTCCGACACCACGTGGTCGTGCTGCGAGCGCAGCACCAGGACCGGGGCGGTGACCGCGGGCAGCATCCTCCGGGTCCGGGTCATGAACCGGCCCAGCTCGGCGACGCCCGCCACGGGCGTGCGCGGGTAGGCGTGCTCGGTGACGCCCGGGAGGCTGATGTCGTCCCCCACGCCCGGCACGGACGGCACCGCGCGGTGCAGGGCCGGGGCGAGCCGGGCCGTGCGGCTGACGAGGGACAGCGCCGGGTTCAGGGCCACGACCCCGTCGACGGGCAGGGTCGCGGCGAGGTGCAGGGCGAGCGCCCCGCCCATGGACAGCCCGCACACCACCACCACGTCGTGCCGGGCCCGCAGCCGCTGCACGTGCTCGGCCGCGTGGTCGCGCCACTGCTCCCAGCGGACGCCGGCGAGGTCCTCCCAGCGGGTGCCGTGGCCGGGCAGCACGGGCCCGACGACGTCGGCGCCCGCCGCGTGCAGCGCCCGGCCCCAGGGGCGGACGCTGAACGGGACGCCGGTGAAGCCGTGCAGCACGAGCGCGCCCGCGGGCCCGTCGGCCGGATGGTGGAAGGGCGCGCCGGGATCGTCCGCGGCGGCGGGCCCGACGGTCGCGGAGGGGGCGGGCAGGTGCTGGTCCTCGACGGGTGGCGTCATGCGTCCATGATGTCAGGGCGGGCGCCGTCGACGGGCGGACCGGCGCGGGTGCCCGTGCGGACGTGAGAGAATACCGGAGGCCGGACCCGGTCCGAGCGGCACGGACCCTCGCGACATCCCGATCAGCACGAAGGAGTCCCCTCCCACATGGTCTACATGTTTCTGAAGCGCTACGTCGTCGGCCCCCTGATCAACGTCGCCTTCCGTCCCGAGGTGCGCGGCCTGGAGCACGTGCCCGAGGAGGGCCCGGCCATCCTCGCGAGCAACCACCTCTCCGTCTCCGACTCGGTGTTCATGCCCGTGGCCGTGCCCCGGCAGGTGTACTTCCTGGCGAAGTCCGACTACTTCAACAGCCCCGGCGTCAAGGGCCGGGTGATGGCCGCGTTCTTCCGCGCCATCAACCAGATCCCCATGGACCGCTCCGGGGGCCGGGCCAGCGCGAAGTCCCTGAGCAACGGCGGCCGCAAGCTGCTGGAGGGCGAGCTGCTCGGGATCTATCCGGAGGGCACCCGCTCCCCGGACGGCCGCATGTACAAGGGCAAGATCGGGGTGGCCCGGCTCGCGCTCGAGACGGGGGCCCCGGTCGTCCCGATCGCCATGGTCGGCACCGACAAGGTCCAGCCGATCGGGACCAGGCTCCCGCTGCCCCGCCGCAGCGCCCGGGTCACCACGATCTTCGGCGAGCCCCTCGACTTCTCCCGCTACCGGGGCCGGCAGGGTGAGCACGCCCTGCTCCGCGAGGTCACCGACGAGATCATGCACGCGATCCAGGCCCTCTCCGGCCAGGTCTACGTGGACGTCTACGCCTCGGAGCACAAGAAGCGGCTCGCCGAGCAGAAGCGCCAGGAGACCAAGCAGGCCGCGGCGGAGCTCGTGGGCAACGCCAAGGACAAGGCGCGCAGCGCCGCCCACACCGCCCGCCGGACCGCGGACTCCATCGCCCACCGCGACCGTCCCGGGGCCGCGGACGACGACACCCCGCGGCCCACCGCACCCTGATCCCGCGCCCGGCCCCGCCCCGGACGAGACATAGGAAGACATGATGCTCGACTTCACCGTTCCCGACAGCCTCCGCAACCTCGCCTCCCCGGTGCCCTCTGCGGCCGACTACCCGGGGCTGGACGACTGGCGCGAGCTGGCCGCCGACCAGCAGCCGACCTGGCGCGACCACCCCGACTTCGCCGCCTCGATCGCCGAGCTCAACGCGGTCCCGCCCCTCGTCTTCGCGGGGGAGGTGGACAAGCTGCGCGACCGTCTGGCCGAGGTCGCCAACGGCCGGGCGTTCTTCCTGCAGGGCGGGGACTGCGCCGAGACCTTCGAGGGCGCCACCGCCGACCGGATCAGCGCCCGGGTCAAGACGCTGCTGCAGATGGCCGTGGTGCTCACCTACGGCGCGTCCATGCCCGTGGTGAAGATGGGCCGGATGGCCGGGCAGTTCTCGAAGCCCCGCTCGTCCAACGACGAGACCCGCGACGGCACGACGCTGCCGACGTTCCGCGGCGAGATGGTCAACGGCTTCGACTTCACCGAGGAGTCCCGGGTCCACGACCCGCGGCGGATGGTGCGCGGCTACCACACCTCGGCCTCGACCCTGAACCTCATCCGGGCCTTCACCACGGGCGGGTTCGCGGACCTGCGCCTCGTGCACGCCTGGAACATGGGTTTCACCACGAACCCGGCCCACGCCCGGTACGAGTCGCTCGCCCGCGAGATCGACCGGGCCGTGAAGTTCATGGACGCGTGCGGCGCGGACTTCGACGCCCTGCGCACCACGGAGTTCTACGCCGGCCACGAGGCCCTGCTGCTGGACTACGAGCGCGCGCTGAGCCGCATCGACTCCCGCACCCACCTCCCGTACGGCACGTCCGGGCACTTCCTGTGGATCGGCGAGCGCACCCGGGAGCTCGACGGCGCCCACGTGGACCTGCTCTCCCGGCTGCGCAACCCGATCGGCGTGAAGCTCGGCCCCAAGACCACCGGGGACGACGCGCTGGCGCTCATCGACAAGCTCGACCCGGAGCGCGAGCCCGGACGGCTCACCTTCATCACCCGCATGGGCGCGAAGAACATCCGGGAGAAGCTGCCCCCGCTCGTCGAGGCCGTGGAGCGCTCCGGCGCCAAGGTCGTGTGGGTCACCGACCCCATGCACGGCAACACCGTGTCCCTGCCGTCCGGGTACAAGACCCGAAACTTCGACGACGTCGTGGACGAGGTCCGCGGCTTCTTCGAGGTGCACGAGGCGATCGGCTCCTTCCCCGGCGGCATCCACGTGGAGATGACGGGCGACGACGTCGCGGAGTGTCTCGGCGGCGCCGACCCCGTCGACGAGTCCTCCTTCCAGGACCGCTACGAGTCGCTGTGCGACCCGCGCCTGAACCACATGCAGTCCCTGGAGATTGCGTTCCTCGTGGCGGGCTACCTCTCCCGCCGCTGAGCGCGGGACCGGCCGACGGGGCCGGGGCCGTTCCTGCCGTCCGCTCAGACGACGGTGAGGACGACCTCGGCCCCGTCCGTCGTCTGGGCCACCACGTAGCCGAAGGGGGCGCCGAGGCTCTCCTCGANGTTCCTGCCGTCCGCTCAGACGACGGTGAGGACGACCTCGGCCCCGTCCGTCGTCTGGGCCACCACGTAGCCGAAGGGGGCGCCGAGGCTCTCCTCGACCCGCGCCGCGAACCCCGCCTCCGCGAGGAGCCGGACCGCCTCGTCCACGGGCCTGCCCAGCACCCCGGGCGCGGAGTCGGCGCGGGCCCCGAGGGAGACGGCGAGGTCCACCGCCGACCCCTCGGCCACCGCCTCGCCCGCCTCGGGGTGCTGGCCCACGACCGTCCCGGCGGCGGCGGCGTCGGCGACCGGGCTCCGGGTGCCGGCCGCCAGCCCGGCGTCCTCGAGGCGCGCCCGGGCGTCCTCCTCGGACATCCCGGTGACGTCGGGCGCGGTGGTCCGCACGGGACCGGTCGAGACCAGCAGGACGACCTGCTCCGCGGAGCGCACCGTGGCCCCGGCCTCCGGGTCGGTGCCGAGCACGGTGCCGGCGGGGGCCACCGGGTCCGCGGTCTCGTGCACGGCGACGTTGCCCAGACCGGCCCCGGCCAGGTACTGCTCGGCGAGCTCCGGACCCGCTCCCCGCACGTCCGGCACGCTCACGGTCCCGCCCGGACCGGAGCCCAGGAGCCAGCCCAGGAACGCCGCCCCGGCCACCGCGAGCGCGACCAGGGCCAGCGTCCCCGCCGCGTGCAGGGGCCGGGTGGGCCGCAGCTCGACCTCGGGCCGCCAGGGGTCGGAGGAGCCGCTCGAGGTCCGCGCCGGCAGCGGCCGGCCGGAGACCCCCGGGGCCCCGGCCCCGGCCGCTACCAGGGTCGCCGCGTGCGGACCCGGCACCCCGGTCCGGCCGGCCGCCGGGCCGAACGCCTCCGTGGGAGCGTCCCGGCCGAGGGTCTCGGTGGGGGCGTCCCGGCCGATGGTCTCCGTGGTGCCGCTCGAACCGAGGGCCTCCGTGGGAGCGCCCCGGCCGAGGGCTTCCGTGGGAGCGGTTCGGCCGAGGGCTTCCGTGGGGGCGCCCGCCCCGAGGGCCGCGGTGGGTCCGACCGCGGGGTCCAGGGCCGCCGTGGCCGCGGCGTCCGGAGCCGGCACGGCCGGGGTGCCGCGGGCGGCGCCGGGTCCCGGGGGGCGGTCGAGCTCCGCGGGCCGCAGACCCGCCCGGACCGACCGGAGCTCGTCGAGGAAGCTGCCGGCGTCGGGCGGACGCCGCTCCGGCTCCCGTGCCGTGGCCCGGGCGACCAGCCGCGCCACACCGGCCGGGAGACCGGGATCGAGGGTGCGCAGGTCCGGGACGGCGCCGTCCGCGTGGGCGCGGGCCACGGCCAGCGGACCGCCCTCGAAGGGACGGCGGCCGGCCAGGAGCTCGAAGAGCAGGATCCCGGCCGAGTACACGTCCGCGCGGGTGTCGACCCGCTGCCCCGTGACGAGCTCCGGCGAGGCGTAGCCGACCGTGCCCAGCACCGTTCCGGTCGCCGTGTGCTGGTCGACGGCGCGGGTGAGACCGAAGTCCGCGACGGTCACCCGGCCGGCGGCGGAGATCAGCACGTTCTCCGGCTTCACGTCGCGGTGCACCAGGCCCTCGCGGTGGGCCGCCGCCAGCCCGTCGAGGACCGGTTCCAGCAGCCCGAGCGCCTCGCCCGGGGGCAGGGCGCCGCGCCGGCGCAGGAGGTCCCGCAGCGTCGAGCCCGCCACGTGCTCCATGACCAGGTACGGCACCCCGTCCGGGGCGTGGCCCTGGTCGAGCACGGAGACCACGTGGGGATGGGACAGCCGCGCCGCCGACCGGGCCTCCCGCACGAACCGGTCCGCCGCGGCCGGGTCCTCGGCCAGGTGGGCGTGCATGAGCTTGACCGCCACGACGCGCTGCAGGCGGGTGTCCACCGCCCGGTACACGGTGGCGGTGCCACCGCGGGCGATCCGCGGACCCAGCTCGTAGCGGCCCTCGAGGACGGTCCCGGTCAGGTGGTCGGGGAGCGCGTGCTGCACGGGATCAGCCTAGGGCGGGGCGCTGTGCGCAGGCTGGGTCGCAGGTCACGGTCCGAACCGCTTGCGGTGGGTCTTGACGCTCTTGACGTACTGCTTGGTGTCGTCGTACATCCCGTACTTCTTCACCCCGTGCAGGCCCTGGTAGTACGCGGCGATGGCCACGTCGGTGCTGGGCGCGGCGCGGCCCAGCTGCCGGATGATGGCCACGCCGGCGGTGACGTTGTCCTGCGGGTCGAGGAGGTCGAGCTCCCGGCCCACGAGTCCCGAGGCCCAGTCCCCGGCGTCCGGGATGACCTGCATGGTGCCCACGGCGTCCGCGGGGGACACGGCCCGGTGGTCGAAGCCCGACTCCTGGTGGGCGTGCGCCAGGGCGAGCGCGGGGTCCACGCCCATCCGCACGGCGGTGTCGTGGACGAGCCGGCGCATCTCCTCGCGCGAGGGCGCGGGGCGGGCGGCGAGCTGCTCGTGGTGGCGGTTGGCGGAGTCCACGACTCCGTCCTCGTACGTGCGGCCCAGGAAGGTGTCGCCGACGGCGCGCTCGGGCGCCGGCCGGGGCTGCTCGGCCCGCTCGGGGGCGGGGGCCTGGGCGGTCCGCACGGTGTCGGGGGCCGGCTCCGTGACCGACAGCCGCTGGCCCGGGCGCAGCAGCGAGTTCACCGTGAGGTCGTTGCCGTCGAGGAGCGACTGGACCGACACCCCGCGCGCCTGCGAGATGCTCCACAGCGAGTCGCCCGAGCGCACCATGTGCTCCGTCCGGGGCGGCTCCGCCGCGGGCGGGGCCGGCTTCTTCGAAGGCTCGGCCGCCGGGGCCGCGCCGCCGGAGAGGCGCAGCTCCTGCCCGGGCAGCAGCAGCGCCGCGCCGGAGAGGTCGTTCCACCGCATGAGTTCGTCCACGGCCACGCCGTGGCGCTGGGCGACCGCCCACAGGGAGTCCCCGGGGGACACGGTGTGCACGGGGGTCTTCGTCGTCTTCTGGGCGGCGAGCAGGGGCGCCGAGGCCACCTGGGCCGTCTGGGCGGGGGCGGCGTGGGCCACGGTGCCCCCGCCCAGGGCGGCGAGGGCGGCGACGGCGGTGACCGCCGACCCCGTCCGGGCGCGGCGCGCCCAGCCGGGGGAGCGGTCGTCCTGCCGCCCGGAGGCCTCGGCGGAGGTCTCGGCGGTGGTGGAGCGCGGTGCGTCGTTCGGGTCGGTCGTGTCGCTGTCGGGGGGATACGGCATGAAGTAACTCTCTGACGCTGATCGGGGAAGGTGCGGAGGTCTCAGCCGGCTCCGCGGGTCGAGCATACCGTGGCGGGCCCGCGTGGCACGGGCACCGGCGGACGTGGCACTCTGGGGGCGTGAAGAACACATCCGGAATCAGCACCGAGGAGTTCGACCGCCTGGACGGTCTCGTCCAGGAGTGGTTGCCCCTGCCCGACGTCGCCGAGCAGCTCGGCCTCGTGGTCACCCGCGTCCACGGCCTCGTCGACGACGGGACGCTCCTCGCCGTCCGCAACCCGCACGACAGCATCCGCCGGGTGCCGGCCGCCTTCCTGCTGGACGGCGCCGTGGTCGACTCGCTGAAGGGCACGGTGGCGGTCCTGCGGGACTCCGGCTTCACCGACGTCGAGGCGATCACGTGGCTGTTCACCGAGGACGAGTCCCTGCCGGGCCGTCCCGTCGACGCGCTGCGGGACGGGCGCAAGACGGAGATCCGCCGCCGGGCGCAGGCCCTGGCCTGGTGACCCGCTCCTGACCGGCGCGCCGGACCGGCCCCGACCGCGGGACCGGCCCGGCGCGCCGGACTCACGACGAGCGGCGGACCGCAGCCGTCGCGAGGCCGCGCAGCGCGGCCATCGGCACGGCGTCGGCCCCGAGCCGGTCCAGCGCGGTGAACGCCTCCCCGCTGAGCCGTTCGATGAGCTCCTCCGTGGAGCCCAGGGCGCCGCACGCCGTGATGAGCGAGCGGAGCTCCTCGACGTCCTCCTCCGTCAGCTCCGGCCGGCCCAGGGCGTCCTCGAGCCGCGCGATCTGCGCCTCGCTGCCGAGCGTGCGGACGTAGCCGACGAGCACCGTCCGCTTGCCCTCGCGCAGGTCGTCGCCGGCGGGCTTGCCCGTGGCCGCGGGATCGCCGAACACGCCCAGGACGTCGTCGCGCAGCTGGAACGCCTCGCCCAGGGGCAGCGCGAACGCGGAGCAGCGCTCCAGGACCGGCTCCGGCGCCCCGGCCAGGGCGGCGCCGAGCACCACGGGGTGCTCCACCGAGTACTTCGCCGACTTGTACCGGATGACGTCCAGGGCCCGCTGCACCGCGCCGTCGCGGTCCTGGCCCCCGCCGGCGACCTCGCCCTGCACGTCGAGGTACTGCCCGGCCATCACCTCGGAGCGCATGAGGTCGAAGACCGCCCGTGCGCGGTGGCCGCCGGGCGCCGTGGTGGTGGCCGCGGCGAACGACTGCTCGCTCCAGGACAGGCACAGGTCGCCCGAGAGGATGGCAGCGGCCACGCCGAAGGCCGGACCGTCCAGGGCCCAGCCCCGGTCCGCGTGCACGGACTCGAAGCGGCGGTGCACGCTGGGGGCGCCGCGGCGGGTGTCGGAGCGGTCGATGACGTCGTCGTGGATGAGCGCGGCGGACTGGAAGAGCTCGAGCGCCGCCCCGGCCCGGACCACGGCCGGGTCCTCCGGGTCGCCGCCCGCCGCCCGCCAGCCCCAGTAGCACAGCCGCGCCCGCAGTCGCTTGCCGCCGGCGGAGAGCGCGACGACGGCGTCCAGCAGCGGGAGGGCGTCCGCCGAGATGCCGCCCAGGACCGCTCGCTGCCGGCCGAAGAACTCCTCCAGCTCCGCGTGCAGCCGCGCCACGAACCGCTCGTCCTCGGCGCGGAAGGCGTCCTGGGGCCGGGCCTGCGGCGCGGTGCCTGCGGGGGCGTCGGGGTGGTGCGGGAGGGGCGGGCACGTCATGGGCGGATCGACCTCGGACTCGGGGTGGCGGCGGACGCCCTCTGCCGGCCGTCCGCGATGTCCGCCCCAGCCTATCGAAGGCCCGGTGAGCGGACCGGGGCGCTCCGCCCGGGCCGGGGCCCGCACCGCGGCCGGGATGTCCGCGCCGAGGGCTAAGCTGTGCCGGACCCGGGAGGAGGACGCGGTGACCGAGACGCCGAGGGACCGGCTGGAGCGCTGGCGGCAGTGCGCCGTGCTGCACGTCGACATGGACATGTTCTACGTCGGCGTGGAGCTGCTCGCGGCCCCCGGGCTGCGCGGCAGGCCCGTCATCGTGGCCGGGTCGGGCGGACGCTCCGTCGTCCTCTCCGCGTCCTACGAGGCCCGGGCGTTCGGCGTCCGCTCCGGCATGCCCCTGGCAAGGGCCCGGGCGATGTGCCCCCGGGCCGTCCTGCTCGAGCCCCACCGGGACGCCTACGACGCCTACTCCCGCCGGGTCATGGCCATGTTCTGGGACATCACCGACCGTGTCGAGCAGATCAGCGTGGACGAGGCCTTCCTCGACGTCGCCGGAGCGGTCCGGCGGCTCGGCCCGCCCGTGGGCATCGCCCGCGGCCTGCGGGCCCGTGTGCGGGACGAGCTGGGACTGACCGCCTCCGTGGGGATCGGCGCCAACAAGACCGTCGCGAAGATCGCCTCCACCCGCTCCAAGCCGGACGGCCTGCTGCTCGTCCAGCCCGAGGACACCGTCGCGTTCCTGGCGGAGCTGCCGGTCTCGGCGCTGTGGGGCGTCGGCGGGCGCACGGCCGAGACGCTCACCGGCGCGGGGCTCAGGAGCGTGGGGGACCTCGCGGCCGCCCCCGTGCCGATGCTGACCCGCCTGGTCGGACGGGCGGCCGGCCACCACTTGCACGAGCTCGCCAACGGACGGGACCCCCGCCCCGTCGAACCGGTCCGCGAGGAGAAGAGCGTGGGCGCGGAGGAGACCTTCCCCCGGGACGTCGCGGACGACCGCGTGCTGCACGAGACCCTCCTGCGGCTCAGCCACCGGACCGCCTCGCGGCTGCGCCGGCAGGGTCTGCGCGCCCGCCGGGTGGGGCTCAAGGTGCGCTGGGCGGACTTCACGACCATCACCCGGTCGCGAACCCTGCAGCATCCCTTCACGTCCGCCCACGACCTCCTCGAGCACGGCGTGGGCCTGCTCGAGGAGCTCGGGGACCGGCCCCAGCCGGTCCGGCTCATCGGCATCCGCGCCGAGCGGCTGGAGCCCGCCACGGACGCCCTGCAGCTGAGCCTGGACGGCCGCGAGGAGGAGTGGGGGGCCGCCGAGCAGGCCATGGACCGGGTGCACGCCCGCTTCGGCGCCGAGCGCCTCGGCCCCGCCCGTCTCCTGCCTCCCGCACCCCGGAGTCCGGAGGGCAACTCGGAGGCTGTTGACAGCCGTGTGCGCGGTGCCAAATCAGCACCCGACGGTCTATCCTGGTAGCAGGCGGCGCCGGAACAGCCGGGGAATCCGCACCCGAAGGATGAGGAGGCATACCGTGCCACTGTCCGAGCACGAGCAACAGCTCCTGGCGCAGCTCGAGAAGCAGCTCCACGCGGACGACCCGAGGTTCGTGACGAACATGGGGTCCCGCGCCGTCAGGGGTGCTTCCACCCGCAACATCGTCCTCGGGATCGTGATCGCCGTCGTCGGCCTGCTCGTCCTCCTGGGCGGGGTCGTCATCGACTCCATCCTGGTCGGGGTCCTGGGCTTCGTCGTGATGGGCGCGGGTGTCTACGTCGCCACGCTGCGCTCCGGCAAGCCGCGCCCCGGCGGGGAGCCCGGCAAGGGCGGCCCGCCCCGCCGCTCGTCGCCCTTCCTGCAGAACCTCGAGGAGCGCTGGGACCAGCGCAACTCCGGGGGCCCGTCCACCTGACCGGCCCCGCCCGGACCCGGAGCCGACCGCAGGGCGCCGCCCGCTCGAACCGACCCGCCCGGCCCCTCCACCTCCCCCCACCCTGCTGCCGCACGGCGGTCTGCAGGGTCCGATCAGCTCCCCGGTGCACCGCCGGGGAGCTTTTTCATGCCCTGGAGGTGCCGCGGCCGCACCCCGGGAGCGTCCGGGGAGCGTTCCTCCACCGTCCTCCCCGCAGCCCGCACCGCGGCGTCCTCCACTCTCCTCCCCGCACCCCTCCGCCGGCGCCCGATGCCGCGGCGTCCTCCACCGCGCTCCCCGACGCTCGGTGCCGGCGCCCCGCACCGCGGGCCCGGGGTGTCCTCCACGCTCCTCCCCGCCGCCCTCCGCCGCGGCGCCATCGTGCCCACCTGGGGCGACGCCCGTCGCGGCGCCCGGGCGCCGCGCCACGCCGCGGCGCCCGGCCCCTGCGTTCGTTGACCGGGGAGTGAAGTGGAGTAAAGTGGGGCGAAGAGATGGATCTGGGAAAACTCTCGGGCTGGAGAGGCGGTGAGCATGTTTCTCGGAACGTACTCACCCCGTCTCGACGAGAAGGGCCGCCTGATCCTGCCGGCGAAGTACCGGGAGGAACTGGCGGAGGGACTCGTGCTGACCCGCGGTCAGGAACGGTGCCTCTACGTGTTCAGCGTCCGCGAGTTCGAGCGGGTCCACGAGCAGCTGAGGGCGGCACCGCTGTCCTCGAAGCAGGCCAGGGACTACATCCGGGTCTTTCTCTCGGGCGCCTCGGACGAGGTCCCGGACAAGCAGGGCCGAGTCACCATACCGCCGCCGTTGCGGGACTACGCCGGGCTGGGCCGGGAGCTCGCCGTCATCGGCGCGGGCACCCGGGCGGAGATCTGGGACGCCCAGGCGTGGAACGACTACCTGAACGAGAAGGAGGCCGTCTTCTCCGAGACCGAGGAGGAAGTGGTGCCCGGGCTCTTCTGAGCGCAGGGCCGCCGAGACCACCGCGGAGCACGCGGAGCCGCTTCCCGGATGAGATCTCCAGCCGCACAGCCGTCACCGTCCTGACTCACCTTCCCCTGAGCCAGGCCGGATTCGAGGGACGGCCAGCGGATGGGGTTCTGATCCTGGAAGGCCCGCCGCCGCACCACGGCGTCGACCCGGCGCCGGCCACCGAAGACCGATCCACCGTCGACCGCCGAAGAGAGGGCCCATGGCGCAACGCCCAGCCGAGCAGCTCCACGTTCCCGTGCTGCTCGAACGGTGCCTGGACCTGATGGCTCCCGCGCTCGGCGAGGACGGCGCCGTGGCGGTGGACGCGACGATGGGCATGGGCGGTCACTCCGAGGCGCTGCTGCGGCGCTTCCCCGGCCTGCAGCTGGTGGCGATCGACCGGGACCCGCAGGCCCACGCGCTGGCCGGCGCGCGGCTCGCCCGGTTCGGGGACCGGTTCCACCCCGTGCACACGACCTACGACCGGATCCCGGAGGCCCTCGGCCGGCACGGGTTCGACCACGCGGATGCGGTGCTCTTCGACCTCGGGGTCTCCTCGCTGCAGCTCGACGAGCGCGAGCGCGGCTTCGCCTACTCCTACGACGCGCCCCTGGACATGCGCATGGACTCCACCGCGCCCGTCACGGCCCAGGACGTGGTCAACGACTACAGCGAGGAGGACCTGCGCCGGATCCTGCGGGACTGGGGCGAGGAGCGCTTCGCCGGTCGGATCGCCCGCGCGATCGTGGCGCAGCGGGCCAGGACCCCGCTGCGGACCACGGGCGAGCTCGTCGAGGTCGTCCGCGGGGCCGTGCCGCAGGGCGCCCAGCACCGCAAGGGGCACCCCGCGAAGCAGACCTTCCAGGCGTTGCGGATCGAGGTCAACGAGGAGCTCGACGTGCTGCGCCGGGCGATCCCCGCCGCGCTGGACGCCGTGCCCGTGGGCGGGCGCGTGGTGGCCATGAGCTACCACTCCCTCGAGGACCGGATCGTCAAGCAGGCCTTCGCCCGCGGAGCCGCCTCGACGGCGCCGAAGGGCTTCCCCGTGGAGCTCGACCAGCACAAGCCCACCCTGCGGGTCCTGACCCGCGGGACGGAGACCCCCACCCCCCGGGAGATCGACGATAACCCCCGTGCCGCCTCCGCGCGCCTGCGCGCGGTGGAGCGCATCCGAGAGCACGTCCCCCCCACAGCACAGAACACGCAGAGGTACACGGCATGAGCGGAACCGGACTCCAGCGACGCCCCGTCCGCCCGACCTCCCAGCGCACGGGCATCGGCGCCTGGGCCGGGCGGCGCGGGCAGCGTCCGCCGGTGGAGGGCACCTCCGCCCGCCAGCTGAGCGACCCGGCGCCGCCCGCCGAGGAGCGGGCCGGGTCGACCCGGGCCCCGCTGTCCGTGGTCCCGGGCCGGGCACGCCGACAGCGGTTCTCCACCGTGGTGCTCAGCCTGGTGGCGCTCGTGGTGGCGCTGGCCTCGATCCTGGTGCTGAACATCCAGATCTCCGGGGGCCAGTACCGGCTCGTGGAGCTGCGCGCCCAGGAGCAGGCCCTCAGCCAGCAGAACGAGGCGCTCACCCAGGACCTCGAGTTCTACAACGCCCCGCAGAACCTCGCGGTGATGGCGACGGACCTCGGCATGGTCCCCGCGCAGGACTCGGGCACGGTCGACGTCACGAACGGGACCGTCGAGGGCGACCCCATGCCCGCGCAGCCCCAGGAGAACCACGAGATCCTGGTCGACCACGCCCACCAGACCGGCTCCGAGGCCGCGGACCGTGCCGCCCAGCGCGCCGAGGACCGCGAGCGGGAGAAGGCGGCGCAGGAGCGGGAGGACGCCGAGCGCAGCGCCCGCGAGGACGCCGCGCCGGCCGGCGAGGCGGACGCGGAGGGCGGCTCCCTCGCGGCCCCGCCGCAGCGCACGCCCGGGGAGTGACCGGGCCACCGGCCCCCGCCCCCGCCGGCAGCAGCCCCCCGGACATCTCCCAGTCGCAACCAGGAACGAGGCAGACACGTGGCACGCGCACGCTCGACGTCCGACGCCCCCCGCGCCCGCGGCATCGGACGCAGCCACATCGGCGTGGTCCTCGTGCTCGGCCTGCTCGTGGTCCTCGGGATCCGGCTCGTGTGGGTGCAGGGCTTCGACGTCGCAGGCCGGGCGGAGGCCGCCGCCGGCGAGCGGTCCCGAACGGAGGTGGTGCCCGCGCTGCGCGGTGAGATCCGCGACACCCACGGCAACGTCCTGGCCCGCACGCTCCAGCGCTACGACGTCACGGTCGACCAGTCCCTGGTGCGCGAGTTCGAGCGTCCCCTGGCCGACGGCACCACCGAGACCGTGACCCCCACGCAGGCGGTGTACCAGCTCGCCGACGCCCTCGAGCTCGAGGACACCGAGGTCAAGGACGCCCTCGACGGCGACAAGCAGTTCGAGTACGTGGCCCGCGGGGTCACGCCCGAGCAGTGGAACACCGTGCGCGAGCTCGGCCTGCCCTACGTGTACGGGCAGCCGTCCTCCGACCGCATCTACCCCAACGGCCCGGTGGGCGGCAGCGTGGTCGGCTTCATGGGCGGGGACGACGAGGCGCTCGGCGGGATCGAGCAGACCCAGGACGAGCTGCTGCGCGGCACCGACGGGAGCCGGACCTTCGAGATCAGCGCCGACGGCGTGCGGATCCCGGTGGCGCCCCAGGAGGAGAGCCCGGTGGAGGACGGCTCCTCGGTGCAGCTGTCGATCGACAGCGACGTCCAGTTCTTCGCCCAGCAGGCCGTCACCGAGCGCGCCGAGGAGCTGGACGCCGAGTGGGGCACGGCCGTGGTCATGCGGATCGAGGACGGTGCGGTGCTCGCGCTGGCCGACTCCTCGACCGTGGACCCCAACGACATCGGCTCCGCCGAGGCGGAGGACCTGGGGGCGCGGGCCGTCACCCAGGCCGTGGAACCCGGCTCCACCCAGAAGATCCTCACCGCGGCGGCCGCCGTGGAGGAGGGCGTGGCCACGCCCCGCACGGAGATCACCGTGCCCCCGTTCCTGGAGATCGACGGGCAGAAGATCACCGACGCCTTCGACCACGGCGAGCAGCGGCGCACGTTCACCGGGATCATCGCCGACTCGATGAACACCGGCACCGTCCTGGTCGGCGGCAAGCTCGCCCCGGAGCAGCGCCACGAGTGGATGCAGCGCTTCGGCGTCGGCGAGACCACGGGCATCGAGCTGCCCGGTGAGTCGCCCGGCATCCTCACGAGCGCGGACCAGTGGGACGTGCGCCAGCAGTACACCGTGCTCTTCGGCCAGGGCGTCGCCCAGACCCCGCTGCGCACGGCGACGATCTTCCAGGCCATCGGCAACGGCGGGGTCCAGGTGGAGCCCCGGGTCGTCGAGTCCGTCGTCGCCCCCGACGGCACCAGCACCCCGGTCGAGCGGCCCGAGGGCGAGCGGGTCGTCTCCGAGGAGACGGCCGAGCAGGTGCTCGACATGATGGAGGTCACCGTCACCCAGGGCGGCGCCAAGGAGGCCGCCGTGGAGGGCTACCGGGTGGGCGGCAAGACCGGCACCGCCGAGGCCCCCAGCCCGGAGGGCGGCTACGACGGGTACACCACCTCCTTCGTGGGCGTCGCCCCCGTCGAGGACCCCCAGTACCTCGTGGCGGTCACGCTCCAGCGCCCCCAGGGCGACGTCCGCGCGATCGGCACCACCCCCACCTTCAGCAAGATCATGGGCCAGGTGCTGCGCCACTACGACGTCCCGCCCTCCACCACCGAGCCCGTGCGGATCCCGCTGCGCACGGACGATCCGGAGGAGGACGAGAGCGAGCAGACGGCGCCGGTGGACACCCCGCCGGGTGTCGAGGCACCCGAGGACGGCAGCACCGGGGCGGACGCCCCGGCCGACGCCGAGGAGGGGCCCGCCGCCGACACGGAGGCCGGCGCCGGGGTCGACGCCGCGGCCGGGACCGGGGCCGCCGGGACCGGCGGGACCGCCCCGGAGGCGTCCCGGCGGGCCGACGAGGGCGACTAGACTTCCATATCGCCGTGCCCGGCCACCCCCCGGGACCGCCCCCGCTCCCGGCGGACCACCCACCCGCCGCCCAGACCACGAAGGACGTTGATGGACGCGACAGCCCAGCAGGGACACGACGCGCAGACGATGCGCCCCGCCCGCCCCCGGCCGCTGAGCCTCGCGGAGACCGCCCGGCTCGCGGGCGGGACGGCGCCGTCCCGCGCGGTGGAGGTCACCGGCATCTCCCTGGACTCCCGGGAGCTGCGCCCCGGGGACCTCTATGCGGCGCTGCCCGGCGCCCGCACCCACGGCGCCCGCTTCGGCGCGGCCGCCCAGCGCTCCGGCGCCGCCGCGGTGCTCACCGACGACGAGGGCGCCGCAATCCTCCGGGACGCCGGCATCGGGCTGCCCGTGGTCGAGGCCCCGGACCCCCGCCGGTCCGTGGGGGCGATCGCCGCACGCGTCTACGGCTCCCGGCCGGAGGACGGGACCGCCCCGGCCCTGTTCGCGGTGACCGGCACCAACGGCAAGACGACCACGACCTACTTCACCAACTCGGTGCTCCGCGCCCTGGGCCGGCGCACGGGCCTGATCGGGACCATCGAGATCCTCGCCGGCGACGAGTCGATCCCCTCCCGGCTCACCACCCCGGAGGCCCCGCACGTGCACGCGCTGCTGGCGCTCATGCGCGAGCGCGGCATCACGGCGGCGTCCATGGAGGTCTCCTCCCACGCCCTGCAGTTCCACCGGGTGGACGGCGTCCGCTTCGACGTCGCCGGGTTCACCAACCTGACCCAGGACCACCTCGACCTGCACGGGTCGATGGACGAGTACTTCGCGGTCAAGGCCCAGCTGCTCACCCCGGAGCGGACCCGCCGGGCCGTCGTCGTGGTCCAGGACGAGGACGACGTCTGGGGCCTGCGGATGGCCGAGCACGCGCGGGAGCGGCTCGGCCCGGACCTCGTCGACACGATCGCCCTGCGCGGCGGCGTGCCGGGGGACCGGGACGCCGGACCGGGCCGGCACGGCGCGGACTGGACGCTGACCAGCCTGACCCGCCGCGGGATCGGGCACTCCTTCGCGCTGCGGCACCGGGACGGCCGCACACTGCGCGTGTCCACGGGCCTGCCGGGCGACTTCAACGTGGCCAACGCCGCGCTCGCCGTGGTCATGGTCGTGGCCTCCGGGGTCGACGTCGCCGACGTGCAGCGCGTCCTCGACGAGGCGGACCCCCTCACCACGGACGTGCCGGGGCGGATGCAGCTCATCGGCACGCAGCCCACCGCCGTCGTCGACTTCGCGCACAACCCGGACGCCCTGCGCCGCGCGCTCGCCGCCGTCGAACCGCCGGACGAGGAGGGCCGCGTGATCGTGGTCTTCGGCGCCACGGGGGAGCGGGACCGCTCCAAGCGCCCGGTCATGGGGGAGATCGCCGCCCGCCACGCGGACGTGGTGATCATCACGGACGACGACCCGCACGACGAGGACGCCGGCGCGATCCGCGCCGAGGTCGCGGCCGGGGCGTTCGCGGCCCGCGACGCCGGCGCCCGGGCCCAGGAGGTGCTCGTGCTCGAGCCCCGCACCGTGGCCATCCGCGCCGCGGTGGCCATGGCGGGGCGCACCGACTCCGTGCTCGTGGCCGGCCGCGGGCACGAGACGGTCCAGGAGATCCGGGGCGTGGACCACCCGCTGGACGACAGGGAAGAGCTGCGGGCCGCGCTGGCCGACGGGCAGCAGGACCGTTGGGAGAACCGATGATCGACCTCACCGCCGCACAGCTCGCGCAGATCACCGGCGGGCGCGCCGTCGGCGCCGCCGCCGCGGCGCCCGTCGTCCGCCACGTCGCGACCGACTCCCGCGAGGCGCGTCCCGGCACGCTGTTCGTCGCCAAACCGGGGGAGGTCACCGACGGCCACGAGTACGTGGGCGCGGCCTTCGCCGCCGGCGCCGTCCTCGCCCTCGTCGAGCACGAGGTCTCCGACGCCGCGGGGGTCACCTACCCGGGCGTGCTGGTCCCCGACGTGGTGGAGGCGATGGGCCGGCTGGCCGCCTGGGTCGTGGCCCAGCTGCGCGCCGACCACGAGGTGAAGGTCATCGCCGTCACCGGATCCGTCGGCAAGACGACCACCAAGGACCTCCTGCGGGGCATCTTCGCCGCGGAGGGTCCCACGGTCGCGCCCCGCGGTTCGTACAACGGGGAGGTCGGCGTGCCGCTGACCGTCTTCGAGGCCGAGCCGGACACCCGGTTCCTCATCATCGAGATGGGCGCCACCCGGATCGGCAACATCGACTACCTGTGCCGGATGGTCCGCCCCGACATCGGGGTGGTGCTGTGCGTGGGCTCCGCCCACGCCGGCGAGTTCGGCGGGGTCGCCAACATCGCCCGCGCCAAGGGCGAACTCGTCGAGTCCCTGCGGGCCGACGGCGTGGCGGTCCTCAACGACGACGACCCCCTGGTCCGCCAGATGCACCGTCGCACCGCCGCGCCCGTGCTGTTCTTCGGGGAGTCCCCGTCGAACGCGCTGCCGGACGTCCCGGCCGCCCGGGTGCACGCCTCCGAGATCCGCCTCGGGCCCGGCGGCAGCCCGGAGTTCCTCCTGCACCTCCCGGACGGCTCCGCGCACCGGATCGTCTCCCGGCTCATCGGGGAGCACCACGTCTCCAACCTGCTCGCGGCCGCCTCCGCGGCCTTCGTGGCCGGGGTCGCCCCGGAGCGGATCGCGGCCTCGCTCAACGCCCAGGGCGCCGCGAGCCGGTGGCGGATGGAGCGCACCGAGCGGGCCGACGGCGTCACGGTGGTCAACGACGCCTACAACGCCAACCCGCAGTCGATGCGCGCCGCGCTACAGACCCTGGCCCAGCTGGGCCGCGGCTCCGCCGGGTCCGCGCCCCGCCGCACCTGGGCGGTGCTCGGGGGCATGCTCGAGCTCGGCGACAGCACGATCGAGGAGCACGACGCCCTGGGCCGCATGGTGGTCCGGCTCAACATCTCCAAGCTGATCGCCGTGGGCGACCTCGCCCGCCCGGTCTACGACGCCGCCCAGCTCGAGGGCTCGTGGGGCAACGAGGCCACCTGGGCGGCGACCGCGGAGGACGCCGAGGAGATCCTGCGCCAAGAGCTCGCTCCCGGTGACATCGTGCTCTTCAAGTCCTCCAACGCCGCCGGTCTCCGGGTGCTGGGGGACCGGGTCGCGGCCGACGCCGGGGACGGCGCCGGCGGACCCGCCCCGGGCAACGACGCCCCGGCGCGCGGCGACCACTGGCGCTCGGCCGGTCCCTTCGTCAACGCCTCCCTCGACCCGAACGGAAGGCCCACCACCCCGGGCCCCTCCGCGGACGGGAACGAGCCGGCATGATCCAGATCCTCATGGCGGCCTGCTTCGCCCTGGTCCTGTCCCTCTTCGGCACCCCGGCCTTCATCAAGTTCCTCGCCCGGCGCGGCTACGGCCAGTTCATCCGGGACGACGGGCCCACCAGCCACCACACCAAGCGCGGGACGCCCACCATGGGCGGCGTGGCGATCCTCGGCTCCGTGGTGGTCGCCTACGCGCTCACGCACCTGATCTCCGGGGTGCTGTGGCCCTCCTACGGGGGCGTCACCCTCTCCGGGCTCTCCGCGCTGCTGCTGATGCTCGGCATGGGCTTCGTCGGGTTCATCGACGACTACAAGAAGATCGCCAAGAAGCAGAACCTCGGGCTCAGCCCCGTGGGCAAGATCGTCCTGCAGGGCCTCATCGGCACCGCCTTCGCCCTGCTCGTGCTGCTCGTGCCCGGTCCGCAGGGCACGACCCCCGCGTCCTCGGCGATCTCCATCACCCGGGACACCGCCCTCGACCTCGCCTTCGCCGGCACCGCGGTCGGGGCCGTCCTCTTCGTGATCTGGGTGAACCTGATCGCCACCGCCACGACCAACGCCGTGAACCTCACCGACGGCCTCGACGGCCTCGCCACCGGGGCGTCCATCCTCGTGTTCAGCGGCTACCTGCTGATCGCCATGTGGCAGAACACCCACCTGTGCGGAGCCGTGGCCGAGGGGGTCTGCTACGAGGTGCGCGACGCCGCCGACCTCGCCCTCACCGCCGCCGCGCTGGTCGGGGCCCTGGTGGGCTTCCTGTGGTGGAACACCTCCCCGGCGAAGATCTTCATGGGCGACACGGGATCGCTGGGCCTCGGCGGCGCGCTCGCCGCGTTCGCGGTGCTCACCCGCACCGAGCTGCTGCTGGTGCTCATCGCCGGGCTGTTCGTGATCATCACGGTCTCCGTCATCCTGCAGGTCGGCTACTTCAAGCTCTCCGGCGGCAAGCGCATCTTCAAGATGGCGCCGCTGCAGCACCACTTCGAGCTCAAGGGCTGGAACGAGGTGACCATCGTGGTCCGCTTCTGGATCATCGCCGGGCTGTTCGTCGCGGCCGCGCTCGGCGTCTTCTACGGCGACTGGCTGCTCTCCCACGGAGGAATGATCCAATGATCCACGCGAGCAACGACAACCCCGTCCTGGACCGGCCGCGCCTGGCCGGGCTCACCACGTGGGACGCCGACTGGGCCGGGCTGCGCGTGGTCGTCGCCGGCATCGGCCTGTCGGGCTTCGCCGCCGCGGACACCCTGATCGAGCTCGGCGCCCGCGTCGTCGTCGTCGACGGGGCGGACACCCCGGAGAACCGGGCGAAGGCCGACACCCTGCGGATCGTGGGCGCCGCCGACGTCCTGCTGGGGGAGGCCGCCCAGGGGGCCGTGCCCGACGTCGAGGGCGAGCGCCCCGACCTGGTCGTCACGTCCCCGGGGCTGCGGCCCGACCACCCCCTGCTCGCCGCCGCGGCCGCCGAGGGCGTCCAGATCTGGGGCGACGTGGAGCTCGCCTGGCGGGTGCGCGAGCGCGCCGGGCGCAGGACCGCCGAGTGGGTGTGCATCACCGGGACCAACGGCAAGACCACCACGGTCGGGATGACCGCGTCGATGCTGCAGGCCGCCGGGCTCACCGCGGCCGCCGTCGGCAACGTGGGCACCCCCATCCTGGACGCGCTGCGCGAGCCGGTCGAGCACGACGTCCTCGCCGTGGAGCTCTCCAGCTTCCAGCTGCACTGGACGTCCTCGATGTCGCCGCTGGCGTCCGTGGTGCTCAACGTGGCCGAGGACCACGTGGACTGGCACGGCGGCTACGAGAACTACGTGGCGGACAAGTCCCGCATCTACGAGCACACCCGGGTGGCGTGCGTCTACAACGCCCAGCAGGCCGAGACCGTGCGCATGGTCGAGGAGGCCGACGTCGAGGAGGGCTGCCGCGCCGTGGGCTTCACCCTCGAGACCCCGGACGTCAGCATGCTCGGCGTCGTGGAGGACCTGCTCGTGGACCGCGCCTTCCTCGACGACCGCCGGGGCTCCGCCCTCGAGCTCGCCTCCATCACCGACACCGGCCCCCTCCCCACGCCCCACGGCGTGGCCAACGCGCTGGCCGCCGCGGCGCTGGCCCGGGCGGCCGGCGCCCCGCCGGAGGCCGTGCGGGAGGGGCTGCGCGCCTGGGAGCCCGGCGACCACCGGATCCAGGCCGTCGCCACGACCCACGGCGTGCTGTGGATCAACGACTCCAAGGCCACCAACCCGCACGCGGCCGACGCCGCCCTGGCCGCGTTCGACTCCGTGGTGTGGATCGCCGGCGGCCTGTCCAAGGGCGTCTCCTACGACCGGCTCGTCGCCCGGCACGCCGGCCGGTTGCGCACCGTGGTGCTCATCGGCACGGACAACGACTCGCTGCTGGCCGCGCTCGCCGCGCACGCCCCCGAGGTCCCCGTCCTGCGGACCGCCGAACGTCCCGGCCCCGCGGCGGGCGACGCCGTGATGGGCGAGGCGGTGCGGCTCGCCCACGAGGTCGCCCGGAAGGGCGACACGGTGCTGATGGCCCCGGCGTCCGCCTCGATGGACCAGTTCAGCTCCTACGCCCACCGCGGTGACGCGTTCGTCCGGGAGGTCGCGGACCTCGTGGGACGGCTCTCGTGACGCAGCTGCAGGACCGGGCGGGGCTCGCGGAGACGGCCCGCGGCTCCCTGGGCGGGGCGCGCCGCTTCTGGCGTGCCCTCGTGGACGGCCCCCTCATCCACTCCTACTACGCGCTGGCCGGCTCCGTGCTGCTGCTCACGGCCATCGGCATCATGATGGTCCTCTCCGCCTCGGCGGTCGAGTCGATCTCGGCGCAGGAGTCCGCGTACTCGTACTTCGTCAAGCAGGCCACCTTCGGGGGGATCGGCGTGGTCCTGATGTTCGCGCTGTCCTTCGTGCCCACCGCCTGGTACCGCCGGGGCGCCACCGGACTGCTGGTCCTCGCCGTGCTGCTGCTCATGCTCGTCTTCACCCCGCTCGGACAGGAGATCAACGGCAACCGGAACTGGATCGTGGTGGGCGGGCAGACCTTCCAGCCCTCCGAGGCCGCCAAGCTCGCCGTGGCGATCTGGCTGGCCATGGTCCTGGCCCGGCAGGGCGACGCCGTGCGCGACTGGCGCCAGGCCCTGTGGCCGTCCGGGCTGGGCATCGGGATCCCCGCCGCGATGATCGTGCTGGGCGACGACGTCGGCACGGCCCTCGTCTTCGTGCTGATCTACGGGGCCGCCCTGTTCTTCGCCGGGGCGCCGCTGCGGCTGTTCGCGATCGCGGCCGCCGGGGCCGCGCTGGTCGGCACGCTGGCCGTGGTCACCGCGCCCCACCGCGTGGACCGGATCACCGGCTGGCTGTTCGGCGAGTGCGGCGCCACCGACGCCTGCTACCAGTCCCAGCAGGGGCTCAACGCCCTCGCCTCGGGCGGCTGGTGGGGCGTGGGGCTGGGCCAGTCCCGGCTCAAGTACAACTACGTCCCCGAGGCGCACAACGACTACATCTTCTCGATCATCGGCGAGGAGCTGGGCCTGCTGGGCACGGTGCTGATCCTCGCCCTCTTCGCGGTCATGGCCCTGGCGATGGCCCGCGTCATCCTGCGCGCCCGCAGCGGCTTCGTCCGGATCGCCACCGCCTGCATCGTGACCTGGCTGGTCGGCCAGGCGTTCATCAACATCGGCATGGTCACGGGGGTGCTGCCCGTGATCGGCGTCCCCCTCCCGTTCATCAGCTACGGTGGGTCGTCGCTGCTGATGAGCCTCGCGGCCGTCGGCGTCGTGATGTCCTTCACCCGGCTGCCGCGCCGGATCCAGGTCCCCACCCGCACCCCCCGCCCCCGCACCCCGAACGAGGATCGCGCATGACACCGTCCGAACCCACCACCGGAGGCCCCGCGCCGTCGGTCCTGCTGGCCGGCGGGGGCACCGCCGGGCACGTCAGCCCCCTCCTGGCCGTGGCGGCCGCGCTGCGGGAGCAGGCCCCGGCGGCCCGCCTCACGGCGGTGGGCACCGCGTCCGGGATGGAGACCCGGCTCGTCCCGCAGGCCGGGCTCGAGCTCGAGCTCGTCGACCGGGTCCCGCTGCCCCGCCGGCCCTCCGTGGACCTCGTCCGGCTGCCCGGACGGCTCCTCGGCGCCGTGCGGCAGGCCGGGGAGATCCTCGACCGCGTCCGGCCGGACGTGGTGCTGGGCGTCGGGGGCTACGTCTGCACCCCCGTCTACCTCGCCGCCGCCCGGCGCGGGCTGCCCATCGTGGTGCACGAGGCCAACGCCCGCCCCGGTCTGGCCAACCGGGTCGGCGCGCGCTGGGCCAGGACCGTGGCCGCCGCGTTCCCCGGCACCCCGCTGCGCGGAGCCGTCACCGTCGGCATGCCCATGCGCCGGGAGATCTCCCACCTGGACCGGGAGGCGCTGCGCGCCGAGGCCCGCCGGTCCTTCGGGCTCGACCCCGACCTGCCCACCGTCGTGGTCACCGGCGGATCCTCGGGCGCCCTCGCCATGAACCGCACCGTGGCCGGCGTCGTCGGGGAGGTCGCCGCGCGCGGCTACCAGCTCCTCCACGTCACCGGCCGGGGCAAGCAGCTCACCCGGGACGACGGCGCGCCGCTGAGCGCCCCCGGCTACGTGCAGGTCGAGTACGTGGACGGCATGGAGCGCGTCTACGCCGCCGCGGACCTGCTCGTGGCCCGCGCCGGCGCCGCGACCGTCTCGGAGGTCGCCGCCGTCGGCCTGCCCGCCGTGTTCGTCCCGCTGCCCGTCGGCAACGGCGAACAGGCGCTCAACGCCGCCTCCCTGGTGGCGGCCGGCGCGGCGCAGCTCGTCGCCGACGACGCGTTCACCCCCGACTGGTACCGCCGGAACGTGCACCCCCTGCTGGCCGACCCCGGCCGCCTCGCCGCGATGGCCGCCGCGAGCCGCGCCCACGGCGTGCGCGACGCCGACACCGTGCTGGCACGGATGATCCTCGAGGAGGTCCCCGTTGAGCGCTGAGCACGAGACCGACCCCGCCCTGCTGGGCCGGGTCCACTTCATCGGGATGGGCGGCGCGGGGATGTCCGCCGTCGCCAAGCTGATGCTCGCCCGCGGGGTCCCGGTCAGCGGCTCCGACCGCCAGGACTCCCCGGCGCTGCGCCAGCTCCAGGACCTGGGCGCCACCGTGCACGTGGGCCAGCGCGCCGAGCACGTGGACGGGGCGCAGACCGTGGTCGTGTCCACCGCGATCCCGCCCGAGGACCCCGAGTACTCCGCCGCCCGGGCCGCGGGGCTGCGCGTGCTGCACCGCTCCGAGGCCCTCGCGGCCGCGATGCACGGCCGCGCGGTCGTGGCGGTGGCCGGCACGCACGGCAAGACGACCACGAGCGCCATGGCCGCGCTCGCGCTGCACACCGCCGGGCTGGAGCCCTCCTGGGCCATCGGCGCGCACGTGGCCGACCTCGGCTCCAACGCGGCCCTCGGCACGGGCCCGTGGTTCGTGGCCGAGGCCGACGAGTCGGACGGCTCCTTCCTCGCGTACGGTCCGCGGATCGCCGTGGTCACGAACATCGAGCCCGACCACCTCGACTACTACGCCTCCCGCGAGGCCTTCTACCGGGCCTTCGACGAGTTCGCCGCGACCCTGCCCGCGGACGGGCTGCTCGTGGCCTGCCAGGACGACCCCGGCTCCCGGGCGCTCGCGGAGCGCCACCGGTCCGCCGGCGGACGGGTGGTCAGCTACGGCACGGACCCGGGCTCCGACGTCCGGGTGCTCCCCGGGGAGGCCGACGGGCTGCGCACCACCAGCACCCTGCTCCTGGGCGAGGGCGCCGACCGCCGCGAGGAGCGGCTCGAGCTCGTGGTGCCGGGCCGGCA
Source organism: Kocuria sp. UCD-OTCP (assembly GCF_000349605.1). NCBI lineage: Bacteria > Bacillati > Actinomycetota > Actinomycetes > Micrococcales > Micrococcaceae > Kocuria > Kocuria sp. UCD-OTCP. Next base: position 13,948 of record NZ_AOSQ01000027.1, on the reverse strand, counting down.
CAACGTCCTCAACGCGACCGCCGCCTTCTGCGTGGCCGTCGAGGCCGGCGTCCCGCCCGCGGACGCGGTGCGCGGGCTGGCCGGCTTCCACGGCTCCGCCCGGCGCTTCGACCTGCGGGGCGAGGTGGACGGGGTCCGGGTCTTCGACGACTACGCCCACCACCCGACCGAGGTGGTCGCGGCGCTCACGGCCGCGCGGGAGGTCGCGTCCGGGCACCGGGTGATCGCGATCTTCCAGCCGCACCTGTTCTCCCGCACGCGCGAGTTCGCGGCCGAGTTCGCCGACGCCCTGGCGCTGGCCGACGAGGCCCTCGTCATCGACATCTTCGCCGCGCGGGAGCAGCCCGTCGACGGCCTCACGAGCCGGATCGTCACCGACCGCGCCCCCGCCCACGTCCGCTACGTGCCGGACGGCGCCGACGCGGTCGCAGAGGCCGCGGCGGCCGCACGCCCCGGGGACCTGGTGCTCACGGTGGGCGCCGGGGACGTCACCGCCCTCGGGCCCCGGCTCGTGGACCGCCTCGGAGCCCGCTGATGAGCCGGCACGGCCGCCCGCACCAGCCCCGCTTCGGGGACCCGGCCGGGGACTCCGCCGGGGACTCCGGCGTTCCCGGGCCCGCCGACGGGCCCGTGCCGGAGACCACCGCGGGCCCCGCCCCCGAGCGGGGCACCGCCCCCGAGCGCGACCCCGGACCGCCGGCCGGCCCCGGGGGCCCGCCGCGGTCCGGGAGCACCGCCTCCGGCGCGGCCGCGCCGGAGGGCGGGCGCGTGCGCGTGCGCGTGAACGACGGGACCAAGGTCACGCCCCTGGCCGACGAGGACGACCTCGAGGAGGTCCCGGCCGCCGGCGGGCGCTTCAGCGCCTGGCGGCGGCACCGGCAGGAGCGCGCCGCCACCCGCACGCTCACCGCCTCCCGGCTCCCCCCGGTGGAGGAGCCCCCGCGGGCCGGTTCCACGGCCGTGGGGGCCACAGCCGTGGGAGCCACGGTGGTGGCCTTTCCCGCCTCACCGGGGGCGCGGCGCCGGCGCCGGCGGATCGGCGCGGTCCTCGGGGTGCTCGCCGCCCTCGCGGTGCTCGCCGGCGTCCTGTTCCTCTCCCCGGCGCTGGCCGTGCGGGACATCACGGTGCGCGGCGCGGAGTTGACGGACCCGGCTCGCGTCGAGTCCGCGCTCGACGCCTACCGGGGCGTCCCGCTGACGCGGATCTCCAAGGACGAGGTGCGGGAGCGGGTGGGGCGGATCCCGCAGGTCCGCTCCATCGAGGTCCTGCTCGAGCCCCCGCACCACCTCGTGGTCGCGCTGCGCGAGCGCGTGCCCGTGGCCGCGATCGAGGACGACGGGGAGTTCGTGGTCGTCGACTCGGAAGGGGTGGAGCTGATGACCGCCGGCTCCGCGGAGGAGGCGGGCGTCCCCGTCGTCACGGGCGGGCGCGACGTGCTCGAGGGCGAACGGTTCGAGGCCATCGCGGACGTGCTGGCCGCCCTCCCGGAGTCCGTCCTCGCCCAGCTGCGCACCGCCTCGGCCGAGTCGCTGTCCTCGGTGGAGCTGGCCTTCACCGACGGCCGCACGGTCGTCTGGGGCACCGCCGAGGACAGCGAGCTCAAGTCGCAGGTCCTCCGGGAGCTCGTCGAGGCGCGCGGCGCCGGCAGCGGCGTCGAGACCTACGACGTGTCGAGCCCGACCCGCCCCGTGGTGCGCTGAGGGGCGACACCGGGCCTCACGTTCCACCAGAGGTCGAGAGTGCGGCCGAAACGCAGCACGACCTGCGGTTTTGGCGAAAAGTGTCGAAAGCGGTATGGCTTGTCGTGCAGGTGGTCCCCGTCGTTGTTAGGCTTGACCCCGACATCGAACCCGCCGGGGGAGCAGCTGACGGCATGAGATTCGACCTTCGATAGAAGGTTGAGAAACGGCTCGCCATCCCCGACCCGAACCATCTCCAGTTAGGTACCCATGGACTCCTCCACCCCCCAGAACTACTTGGCCGTCATCAAGGTCGTCGGAATCGGCGGCGGCGGCGTCAACGCCGTCAACCGGATGATCGAGGAGGGGCTGCGCGGCGTCGAGTTCATCGCGATCAACACGGACGCGCAGGCCCTGCTGATGAGCGACGCCGACGTCAAGCTCGACGTCGGGCGCGAGCTCACGCGCGGCCTGGGCGCCGGCGCCAACCCCGATGTCGGCCGCCAGGCGGCGGAGGACCACCACGAGGAGATCGAGGAGGTCCTCAAGGGGGCCGACATGGTCTTCGTGACCGCCGGCGAGGGCGGCGGCACCGGCACCGGCGGCGCCCCCGTGGTCGCCCGCATCGCCCGCTCCCTGGGCGCCCTGACCATCGGTGTCGTCACCCGCCCGTTCACCTTCGAGGGCCGCCGCCGGTCCAACCAGGCGGAGAACGGGATCGAGACGCTGCGCGACGAGGTCGACACCCTCATCGTGATCCCCAACGACCGGCTGCTGTCCATCTCCGACCGCAACGTGTCCATGCTGGACGCCTTCAAGTCCGCGGACCAGGTGCTGCTCTCCGGCGTGCAGGGCATCACGGACCTGATCACCACCCCGGGCCTGATCAACCTCGACTTCGCCGACGTGAAGTCCGTGATGCAGGGCGCCGGCTCGGCGCTCATGGGCATCGGCGCCGCGCAGGGCGAGGACCGTGCCGTGAAGGCGGCCGAGCTCGCGATCGCGTCGCCGCTGCTCGAGGCCTCGATCGACGGTGCCCACGGCGTGCTCCTGTCCATCCAGGGCGGCTCCGACCTCGGGCTGTTCGAGATCAACGAGGCCGCCCGCCTGGTCCAGGAGGTCGCCCACCCCGAGGCGAACATCATCTTCGGCGCGGTCATCGACGACGCCCTGGGTGACCAGGCCCGCGTCACGGTCATCGCCGCGGGCTTCGACTCGGTGAGCCCGGAGACCAACGCGAACAACACCAACGCGGCCGCCCAGCAGGCGGCGACCACGCGCGCGGCCTTCGGGTCCGGCGCCGGTCAGCCCGCCGGCGTGGGCCGTGCCCCGCAGCGCGGCGGGACCCCGTCCTTCGCCCAGCCCTCCACCTCGCAGCGGTGGGCGCAGCCGGTGCAGAACGACGACGTGCCCGACGACGCCGGCTTCGACGTCGACCTGCCCGCCGAGGCGGAGGCCGGCACCGGGGCGGGCTCCGGGCGCAAGGACTCCCTGGACTTCCCCGACTTCCTGAAGTGAGTCCGGCCCCCTGGGGGCGGACGCGGTGGACCCGCGTCCGCCCCCAGGGCGCGTTAAGCCCCGCCGCCGGTTCCTCCGGCGGCACGACGAGCAATGACAGGAGGACCCGGTGCTCTGGTGGCAGGACGACGTCGGGCAGGGCGTCCGGGTGGCGTTCACGGACCGCGGCGCGGGCAACCTCGCCCTGCACACGGGCGACGACCCGGACGCGGTGCGGGCCCGCCGGGCCGCGCTCGAGCGGTCGATCGGCGTGCCCGGGGGCTCCCTGGTGTTCCTCGACCAGGTGCACGGCACCGACGTGGCCGACGCGGACCGGCACGACCGGCCGGCCGTGCCGACCGCGGACGCCGCGGTCACGGCGACGGGCGTGCCGCTGGCCGTGATGGTCGCCGACTGCGTGCCCGTCGTGCTGGTCGGGGAGGGGCCCCGCGGCCCGCTCACGGGCGTGGCGCACGCCGGGCGCCGCGGCCTGCTCGAGGGCGTGCTCGAGCGCGCCGTCGAGCAGCTGCGGGCCCGGGGCGCGAGCGGGCTGTCGGCCTGGCTCGGCCCCTCGATCTGCGGCAGCTGCTACGAAGTGCCGGCCGCCATGCGCGAGGACTCCGTGGAGCGGATCCCCGCGGTGGCCGCCACGACGTCCTGGGGCACCCCTGCCCTCGACCTGCGCGCCGGGGCCCGGGAGCGGCTGACCGCCCTCGGGGTCGGCGTCGTCGAGCCGTCGGGGGCCGGCCCCTCCTGCACCCTCGAGAACGAGCGGCTGTCCTCGCACCGCAGGGACCCCGGCTCCGGCCGCATCGTCGGCCTCGTCTGGCGCTCGGGTCCCCGCGGAGAGGACGCCGCGTGAGCGCCGACCCGGCCGCCGCCCCCGGCGGCGACGATCCGCGGACCCTGGAGCTCGCCCGGTCCCTCGACCGGGTGCGTGCCCGGATCGCGGCCGCGGCGCGGGGGAGCGGGGCGGCCGAGGAGCCCGTGCTGGTCGCCGTGACGAAGTTCTTCCCGGCCGCGGACGTGGCCCGGCTGCACCGGCTCGGCGTCCGGGACGTGGGGGAGAACCGGGACCAGGAGGCCGCCGCCAAGGCGCGGGAGGTGGCCGGGCTCGTGGACGGACCCCTCACCTGGCACTTCGTGGGCCAGCTCCAGTCCAACAAGGCGAAGTCGGTGGTGCGCTACGCGGGGTGGGTGCACTCCGTGGACCGGGCCTCCCTGGTCACGGCCCTCGGCAAGGCGGTGCAGCGGCACCGGGAGGCCGTGGCGGCCGGGGACGCGGCCCCCGGGCCGTGCGCCGAGCAGGACCTGACGTGCCTCGTCCAGGTGTCCCTGGACGCCGAGGAGCGCCGCGGCGGCGCCCGCCCCGAGGACGTCGTCGGGCTCGCCGAGCAGATCGCCGGCACCGAGGGCCTGCGGGCCGGGGGCCTCATGGCCGTCGCCCCGCTGGGGGCGCCCCCGGGGCCCGCCTTCGACCGCCTCCAGGAGCTCTCGCAGCGGCTGCGGCGGTCCCTCCCGGAGGCCGCGGCCGTGTCCGCGGGGATGAGCCAGGACCTCGAGGAGGCGGTCGCCCGGGGAGCCACGCACGTGCGCGTCGGCTCCGATATCCTCGGGCCCCGGGCGCCCGTAGGATAGCTTGGAGGACGGCCCCGCGGGGCCAGGGCCGTACCGCGTTCCGGGCAGCACCACGGGCGCAGGGCGGTCCGAGGATCCCGGAACTCCCCCCACCGCCGATATCCGCACAGACAGTCAAGGAGAGCACCATGGCCGGAGCGTTGCGCCGCACCATGATCTATCTCGGCCTCGCCGAGACGGACGAGGACTACGACGAGCCGACGCCGTCCCGCCAGGAGCACCAGCCCACCGCCGCGGTCCGCGAGGAGCCGCGCGAGGCCCGCGCCCACGAGTCCACCGCAGTGGCCGTGCCGCGCCGGTCGGCCGAGTACCGGGCGCCGGTCACCCCCATCAAACGCGCCCCCTCCAGCTCTCGAGAGGACAGCTCGACCTTGCGCACGATCACCACGGTCCACCCCCGCTCCTACAACGACGCGAAGTCCATCGGCGAGGCCTTCCGCGAGGGCACGCCCGTCATCATGAACGTCAGCGACATGGGCGACGCCGAGGCCAAGCGCCTGGTGGACTTCTCCGCAGGCCTGGTCTTCGCCCTGCACGGCTCCATCGAACGGGTGACCGGCAAGGTCTTCCTGCTCACCCCGTCCTACGTGGAGGTCGTCGGGCACCCCGCCGGCGGCGAGGACGAGACCGACGACCACCAGGAGGACTGAGGCGGACCGATGGACCTGTTGCTCTCCGTGCTGTACCTGGCACTGCACCTCGTGTACGTCGCGCTGCTCGCGCGCCTCGTGCTCGACTGGGTGCAGATGTTCGCCCGCAACTGGCGGCCCCGCGGAGCCGCCCTCGTCGGGGCCTCCGCCGTGTACACCGTCACCGACCCGCCGATGCGGTGGCTCCGGCGGATCGTGCCGCCCCTGCGCTTCGGCGGGGTGTCGCTGGACCTCGGGTTCCTCATCCTCATCTTCGCCGTCAGCATCGTCCAGGGCATCATCGGCTCGATGCTGGTCTGACGCAGTGCCGGTCTGACGCAGTGCCGGTCCGACCCGGCCCGCCGGGGACCGGCCTGTACGCTGTAACCGCACGACCACCGGGCGCCGGCCACCGCGCCGCCCCGGCCCCGGTCGGACGGATCCCCCGCCGCGGGCCGCGCCCGCGCTCCGCCCACGAAGGAATGCACCCATGGCTCTGACGCCCGAAGACGTCATCAACAAGCGGTTCCAGCCCACCAAGTTCCGGGAGGGCTACGACCAGGACGAGGTCGACGACTTCCTCGACGAGATCGTCGTGGAGCTGCGCCGCCTGAACCAGGAGAACAGCGACCTCAAGCAGCAGCTCGAGGCCGCCGGGCAGCCCGTCGCGCCCAAGGACTCCGCGCCGTCGCCCGTCTCCGAGCCCGGCCTCCCGGTCGCCGAGGACACCGCCGGAGAGACCGCTGGGGAGACCGTCGAGGCCCCCGCCCCGGTCGCCGGCGGCGCGCCGCAGGAGGCGGTGGAGCTGACCTCGCCCGCCGCGGCCGGCACCGGAGCCGCCGAGACCGTCCCCGCGGAGACCGCGCCCACCTCCGGCGCGGCGCAGTCCGCGGCCGGAGTCCTGGCGATGGCCCAGAAGCTGCACGACGAGTACGTCGCCGAGGGCACCGCCGAGCGGGACCGGATCGTCGGCGAGGCCCGCGAGCGGGCCGAGGAGCTCGTCACGGACGCCCAGCGCACGCGCGAGGAGACCCTCACGGCCCTCCAGGAGGAGCAGGCCGAGCTGCAGGCCCGCGTCTCGGGGCTGCGCGCCTTCGAGCAGGACTACCGCACCAACCTCAAGGCGTACATCCAGGACCAGCTGCAGGACCTGGACACCACCCCGTCCCTCGAGCCCGCACCGGCCGCGGACGGCGCCGCCGCCCCGGTCCGGTCCGAGCAGGCCTAGCCGCCGCACCGCGACGCGCACCCCGCGGAGGGACCGGCCACGTGCCGGTCCCTCCGTCGTCGTCCGCCCCGGGCCGCCCCTGGAGGGGCGCCCCCGGGGCGGATGGCTCCCGGGCGGACGTGGCACCATGGAACGGGGCCGACGTCCCCGCCGCCCCGCCACCCCGGGGTGAGCCCGATCCCCGCCCCGCCACCCGAGGAGAGCATGAGCGAGTCCCCCGAAGTCCCCGCCGGAGCACCCGACCGCCGGACCCCGCGGGGCGTCCTCCTCCTCGCCGCGGCCGCCGCGCTGCTGGTGTACGCCGCGGACCAGCTCACCAAGTGGTGGGTCGTCGCGACCATGGAGCTCGGCCAGCGGACGCCGGTGGTCGAGGGACTGCTGTGGTGGCAGTTCATCCGCAACCCCGGCGCCGCGTTCTCCCTGGGGGAGAACATCACCTGGGTCTTCACCCTGGTCATGGTGGTCGTCTCCGTCCTCATCGTGCTCACCCTCCGCCGTGTCCGCTCGGCCGCGTGGGCCCTGGCCCTGGGGCTCGTCCTCGGCGGCGCCCTCGGCAACCTGACCGACCGGCTCCTGCGGGAGCCCGGCTCGGGGATGGGCCACGTGGTGGACTTCATCGCCGTGCCGCGCTTCGCGATCTTCAACATCGCCGACTGCGGGGTGGTCGTGGGGGTCTCCCTCGTGGTGCTCCTGACGCTGCTCGGCCGGGAGCTCGACGGCACCCGCACGGGCGCGGGCGCCCCGGACGCGCAGCGGGTCGAGGCCTCGCCGGAGGAGGAGGGCACCCGTGGCTGAGCCCGAGGAGCACGTGCAGGAGCGCTTCACCGTGCCGCCCGAGCTCGAGGGGCAGCGCGCGGACGCCGCCGTGGCCGCCCTCACCGGGCTCTCCCGCTCCGCGGCCGCCGTGCTCTGCGCCGAGGGCCGCGTGCTGCACCGCGACCGGCCCGTCGCCAAGTCCTTCCGGGTCGAGGCCTCGCAGACCCTCACCGTGCACGTGCCCGTCCCCGAGGACCCGGCCCGGATCGTGCCCCAGCTGGTCGAGGACTTCCGCGTGGTGCACCTGGACGACGACATCGTGGTGATCGACAAGCCGCCCGGCGTCGCCGCGCACCCCTCGCCGGGCTGGAAGGGACCGACCGTGGTCGGGGCCCTGGCGGGCGCGGGCGTCACCGTGAGCACTTCCGGCGCCCCCGAACGGGCCGGTGTGGTGCACCGGCTCGACGTCGGCACGTCCGGGCTGATGGTCGTGGCCCGCACCGAGCGCGCGTACACCGCGCTCAAGCGCGCCTTCAAGGACCGGACGGTCACGAAGGTCTACCACACGGTGGTGCAGGGCCTCCCGGACCCGCTGCGCGGGACGATCGACGCGCCGATCGGGCGCCACCCCGGCTACGACTGGCGCTTCGCCGTGGTCGACGGCGGCCGCGCGTCGATCACCCACTACGAGGTCCTGGAGGCCTTCGGCCGGGCGGCGCTCGTGGAGGTGCACCTGGAGACCGGCCGCACCCACCAGATCCGCGTGCACTTCTCCGCGCTGCGCCACCCGTGCTGCGGGGACCTCACCTACGGCGCGGACCCCGCGCTGTCGGCCGGCCTCGGGCTCACCCGGCAGTGGCTGCACGCCAAGCGCCTGGGCTTCGAGCACCCCGGCACGGGGGAGCCCGTCGAGTACGAGAGCCCGTACCCGCCGGACCTCTCCTTCGCCCTCGAGACGCTGCGCGACGGCGGTCCCGCCTGACCCGGCGGAGCGGCCCCGGCCGGGGGAGCCGGCCGTCGCGGGACGGCCCCGGCGGGGCGGAGCGGTCGGTGCGGACCACTACACTGGTCGGGTGACGACGGCGACCGGCAAGAACAGCTTCACCCACCTCCATGTGCACACCGAGTACTCGATGCTCGACGGTGCGGCACGCCTGGACGACCTCTTCGAGGCCTGCCACGAACTGGGGATGTCCTCCCTGGCGACGACCGACCACGGCTTCGTCTTCGGGGCCTTCGACTTCTGGAACAAGGCCCGCAACGCGGGGATCAAGCCCATCATCGGCGTGGAGGCCTACCTGACGCCGGGCACCGCCCGCTCCGACCGCACCCGCGTGAAGTTCGCCGACGGCGGCCGGGACGACGTCTCGGGCGGCGGCGCCTACACGCACATGACGCTGCTCGCGGAGACCACCCAGGGCATGCAGAACCTGTTCCGCGCCTCGTCCCTGGCGTCCCTGGAGGGCCAGCTGTACAAGCCGCGCATGGACCGCGAGCTGCTGAACACCTACGGCAAGGGCCTCATCGCGACCACCGGCTGCCCCTCCGGCGAGGTGCAGACCCGCCTGCGCCTGGGCCAGTACCAGGAGGCGCGGCAGGCCGCGGCGGAGTTCCGCGACATCTTCGGCGCCGAGAACTACTACTGCGAGCTCATGGACCACGGCCTGGGGATCGAGAAGCGGGTCACCGGCGACCTGCTCAAGCTCGCCAAGGACCTGCAGCTGCCGCTCGTGGCCACCAACGACCTGCACTACACCCACGCCGAGGACGCGAAGTCCCACGCCGCCCTGCTGTGCGTGCAGTCCGGCTCGACGCTGGCGGACCCGAAGCGGTTCAAGTTCGACGCCGACGAGTTCTACCTGAAGTCCCCGGCGGAGATGCGGGAGCTGTTCCGGGACTTCCCCGAGGCGTGCGACAACACCCTGGAGATCGCGGAGCGGTGCAACGTCGAGTTCGACACCTCCGCGAACTACATGCCCCGCTTCCCGACCCCCGAGGGCCACGACGAGGAGTCCTGGTTCGTCGAGGAGGTGCAGCGGGGCCTGCACCACCGCTTCCCCGGCGGGATCCCCGAGGACGTGCAGCGGCAGGCGGACTACGAGAAGGGCATCATCCTGCAGATGGGCTTCCCCGGGTACTTCCTGGTGGTGGCCGACTTCATCAACTGGGCCAAGAACAACGGGATCCGGGTGGGCCCGGGCCGCGGCTCCGGGGCCGGCTCGATGGTCGCGTACGCCATGCGCATCACCGAGCTGAACCCTCTGGAGCACGGCCTGATCTTCGAGCGCTTCCTCAACCCGGACCGCGTCTCCATGCCCGACTTCGACGTCGACTTCGACGACCGCCGCCGCTCCGAGGTGATCCACTACGTCACCGAGAAGTACGGCGACGAGCGCGTGGCCATGATCGTCACCTACGGCACCATCAAGGCCAAGCAGGCGCTCAAGGACTCCTCGCGCGTGCTCGGCTACCCCTTCTCGATGGGGGAGAAGCTGACCAAGGCCATGCCGCCGGACGTCATGGGCAAGGGCATCTCCCTCAAGGACGTCTACGACGAGAGCGCCAAGCGCTACGGGGAGGCCGACGAGCTGCGCGAGATCCTCGCCCAGGACCCGGAGGCGAAGAAGATCTTCGACACCGCCGAGGGCCTCGAGGGGCTCAAGCGGCAGTGGGGGGTGCACGCGGCGGGCGTCATCATGTCCTCGGACCCGCTGATCGACATCATCCCGATCATGCGCCGCGAGCAGGACGGGCAGGTCATCACCCAGTTCGACTACCCCACCTCCGAGGGGCTCGGGCTGATCAAGATGGACTTCCTGGGGCTGCGCAACCTCACGATCATCTCCGACGCGATCGAGAACATCACGCTGAACCAGGACGGGTTCGTCCTCGACCTGGAGAACCTCCTGCTCGACGACGCCGAGTCCTACGAGCTGCTGGCCCGCGGCGACACCCTCGGGGTGTTCCAGCTCGACGGCGGGCCCATGCGCCAGCTGCTCAAACTCATGCGCCCCGACAACTTCGAGGACATCTCCGCGGTCATCGCGCTGTACCGCCCGGGTCCCATGGGCGCGAACTCGCACACGAACTACGCGCTGCGCAAGACCGGCCAGCAGGAGATCACCCCGATCCACCCCGAGCTCGAGGAGCCGCTCGCGGAGATCCTCAACACGACCTACGGCCTGATCGTCTACCAGGAGCAGGTCATGGCGATCGCCCAGAAGGTCGCGGGGTTCACGCTCGGCCAGGCGGACATCCTCCGCCGCGCCATGGGCAAGAAGAAGAAGTCGGAGCTGGACAAGCAGTACGAGGGCTTCCACGGCGGCATGGTGGAGCGCGGCTACTCCGAGGCCGCGATCAAGGCCCTGTGGGACATCCTCCTGCCCTTCTCGGACTACGCGTTCAACAAGGCCCACTCCGCCGCCTACGGCCTCGTCTCCTACTGGACGGCCTACCTCAAGGCGCACTACCCGGCCGAGTACATGGCCGCGCTGCTCACCTCGGTGGGCGACGACAAGGACAAGCTCGCCCTGTACCTCACCGAGTGCCGCCGGATGGGCATCACCGTGCTGCCCCCGGACGTCAACGAGTCCGCGCTGAACTTCACCCCGGTGGGCACCGACATCCGCTTCGGGATGGGCGCGGTGCGCAACGTGGGCGCCAACGTGGTCAGCGCGATGGTCGAGGCCCGGGAGGAGCACGGCGCCTTCACCTCCTTCAACGACTTCCTCGCGAAGGTCCCCGCCGTGGTGTGCAACAAGCGCACCATCGAGTCCCTGGTCAAGGCGGGCGCCTTCGACCGGCTGGGCCACACCCGGCGCGGACTCGTGCTCTGCCACGAGGAGGCCGTGGACGCCACGGTCGCCGTCAAGCGCCAGGAGGCGGCCGGGCAGTTCGACCTCTTCGGGGGCATGGGGCTGGACGACGAGGACCCCTCGACGTCGCTGACCGTCGCGGTGCCGGACGTGCCCGAGTGGGAGCGCAAGGACCTGCTGGCCTTCGAGCGCGAGATGCTCGGCCTGTACGTCTCCGACCACCCGCTGCGCGGCCTCGACGAGGCGCTCGGGCAGTACGCTGACACCTCGATCCAGCCGCTGCTCGGCGAGGACGGCCGGCCCGACGGCGCCGTGGTGACCGTGGCGGGCATGATCACCTCCCTGTCCCGGCGGATCGCCAAGACCTCGGGCAACGCCTACGCGCGGGTGGAGCTCGAGGACCGGACGGGTTCGATCGAGATCATGTTCTTCGGCAAGGCCTACGCCCCCATCGCGGGCGTGCTCGCGGAGGACCTCATCTGCGTGATCAAGGGCCGGCTGCAGCGCCGGGACGACGGGTCGGTGACGATCTCCGCGCAGGAGCTCACCGTGCCGGAGCTCTCGGCGGACGGGCACAGCGGCCCCGTGCTGATCGCCCTGCCCGAGTTCCGCGCCACGGAGGAGACGGTCAAGGAGATCGGCGCGGTGCTGCGCAACCACCGCGGGGACTCCGAGGTGCGCATCCACCTCGAGACCCGCCAGAAGGTGCAGGTCCTGCGTCTGGGCCCCGATCTGCGGGTGAACCCCTCACCGGCGCTGTTCGGGGACCTCAAGGTGCTGCTCGGCCCGACCTGCCTGGAGGTGTAGCCCACCGGGCGGCTGAGCGCAAGGCCCGGCACCCGGCCGGGCGCCGCGGTGGAATACCATGGAGAGCGTGACTACTGCTGAGACGACCACGACTCCCGTCCTGCGAACGATCGACCTGCGCGGCCGGCACCTGTCCTGGTCCGAGCTGCGGGCGGCAGTGCCCCGGCAGAGCTCTACGTCGCTCGCCTCGGCGCAGCAGGCCGTGGAGGAGATCATCGCCGCGGTCCGCACCGAGGGCGCCGTCGCCCTGCGCCGCTACGCGCAGCGCTTCGACGGCGTGGCCCAGGACCGGCTGCGCGTCGACCCGGCGGAGATCCGGCGGGCGGTCGACGAGCTGGACCCGGCCGTGCGCCGGGGCCTGGAGACCGCCATCGAGCGCACCCGGGCCTTCGCGCAGGCGCAGCGCCCGGCCGACGCCCGCGTCGAGGTCGCGCCCGGCGCCGTGCTCGTGCACCGATGGACGCCCCTGCGCCGGGCGGGGCTCTACGTGCCCGGCGGGCTGGCCGTCTACCCCTCGTCCGTGGTCATGAACGTCGTCCCGGCCCAGGCGGCCGGGGTCGGCTCCGTGGTGCTGTGCAGCCCGCCGCAGAAGGAGTTCGGGGGCCTGCCGCACCCCACGATCCTCGCGGCCGCGGGGCTGCTCGGGGTGGACGAGGTCTGGGCCATCGGCGGCGCCCAGTCGCTGGCCGCCATGGCCCACGGGGTCACGGACGGCGACGACGTCCTCGAGCCGGTCGACACCGTGACCGGTCCGGGCAACGTCTACGTCGCCACCGCCAAGCGCCTGCTCCGCTCCGTGGTCGGCGTGGACGCCGAGGCGGGGACCACCGAGATCGCCGTGCTGGCCGACGACACCGCCGTGCCGGCCTACGTGGCCGCCGACCTCATCTCCCAGGCCGAGCACGACCCCGCCGCCGGCGCGGTGCTGATCACCCACTCGCCCGAGCTCGCCGAGCGGGTCGCCGCGGAGCTCGCCGTCCAGGTCCCCGAGGCGAAGCACCGGGAGCGGATCACCACCGCCCTGTCCGGGCCGCAGTCCGGGATCGTGCTCACCGACGACCTCGACTCCTCGATCGCCGTGGCCGACGCCTACGCCGCCGAGCACCTCGAGATCCACACCGCCGACCCGCAGGAGGTGGCCGCCCGGGTGCGCAACGCGGGGGCGATCTTCCTGGGGCCCTACAGCCCCGTCCCGCTCGGCGACTACGCGGCGGGCTCGAACCACGTGCTGCCCACGGGCGGGACGGCGGTGCACGCCCAGGGCCTGTCCACCACCGCCTTCATGAAGGCGGTGCAGATCGTCGAGTACACCCAGGACGCGCTCGCCGTGATCGGGGAGGACATCGTGGCCGTCGCGCGCTCCGAGGACCTGCCCGCGCACGGCCGGGCCATCACGATCCGCACCGGGAGCTGATCCGACCGTGCACTGCCCGTTCTGCCGTCACACCGACTCCCGCGTCGTCGACAGCCGCACCACGGACGACGGGACGGCGATCCGCCGCCGCCGCCAGTGCTCCGAGTGCGGCCGGCGCTTCACCACGCTCGAGACCACGACCATCTCGGTCATCAAGCGCTCGGGCGTCACCGAGCCCTTCGACCGGCAGAAGATCGTCAACGGGGTGCGCAAGGCCTGCCAGGGGCGGCCGGTGAGCGAGGACGACCTCGCGATGCTCGCCCAGGAGGTCGAGGAGACGATCCGGGCGCTGGGCGCCGCGGAGATCGAGGCGCACGAGGTGGGGCTCGCGATCCTGGCCCCGCTCCGCCGGCTGGACGTCGTGGCGTACCTGCGCTTCGCCAGCGTCTACCAGGCCTTCGACGGCCTGGGGGACTTCGAGGAGGCGATCGACCTCCTGCGAGATCGGAAGAGCACACGTCTGAACTCCAGTCACGTCCGCACA
>NZ_AOSQ01000026.1:0-64701 GCF_000349605.1 Kocuria sp. UCD-OTCP | reverse complement strand
TTATCCCAGAGTAAAAGGCATTCGAAAAGCTCCGAGGTGTCCACCCGGTCCCCGCGGCGCTGCCGCCGGTCCTGGGTGGTGTCCCGGATCTCGCCCACCAGCTCCTCGATGACGTCCTCGAGGAACAGCACGCCCAGGGTCTGCCCGCCGGCGTCGACCACGCGCGCCAGGTGCGAGCCCGTGCGCTGCATCGCCGCCAGCGCGTCGTCGATCTCGATGCCGGGACGCAGGTTCGCCAGCGAGCGCACCCGGGTCACCGGCACCGGCTCGTTGTAGCGGCTCTCCGGGATCGAGAGCACGTCCTTGATGTGCAGGTAGCCGTTGAGTTCGCCGTCGTCCTCCGTGAGGGCGAAGCGGGAGAAGCCCGTGCGGGCCACCGCCTTCTCGACGTCCGCCGCGGAGGCGTCCTCGGGCAGCGTGACGAGCTGGTGCAGCGGCACCATCACGTCGGCGGTGCGCTTGGACGAGAACTCGAGCGCGCCGGAGAGCAGGCCCGTCTGGTCCGCCACCGTGCCCTCCTTCGTGGACTCCGCCACGATGGACTGGAGCTCGTCCAGGGTGAAGGTCGAGGACACCTCGTCCTTCGGCTCGATGCCCATGAGCTTCAGGACGTGGTTCGCCGTCCAGTTCAGCGTGGCGATCACCGGCTTGACCATGCGGGAGACGAGCACGAGCGGGGGCGCCAGCAGCAGCACGGCGCGGTCCGCGGCGGACACCGACATGTTCTTCGGCACCATCTCGCCGAACACCACGTGCAGGAAGGTGACCACGAGCAGGGCCGTGAGGAACCCGCTGACGTCGGCGACCTCGGCCGGCACGCCCAGGTGGACCAGCGGGCCGGAGACGATGTGGTGCAGCGCCGGCTCGGAGATGTTGAGGATCAGCAGCGAGCACACGGTGATGCCCAGCTGGCAGCAGGCCAGCATGAGGGACACGTGCTCCATCGCGTACAGCGCGGTCCGGGCCCGCTTGTTGCCCTCCTCGGCCAGCGGCTCGACCTGGCTGCGCCGCGCGGACATGACGGCGAACTCGCCGCCCACGAAGAAGGCGTTGCCCGCCAGGAGCACCACGAGCCACGCGAGGCCTGCCCAGTCGCTCATCGTGCGTCCTCCTCTCGGGCGCCGCTCTCGCGGGCCCCTGCGGGGGCGTCCTCGGGCTCGGCCGGTGCGGGGACGAACCGGATGCGGTCCACGCGGCGCCCCTCCATCCGGGCGACCTCGAGCACGCCGCCCTGGACGGGGACCACGTCCCCGGGCTTCGGGACCTGCCCGAGCCGGTCCATCATGAACCCGCCCATGGTCTCGTAGGCGGGACCGTCCTCGATGTCGAGCTCGGTGATCTGCTCGGAGACCTCGTCGGGGCGCATCAGCCCGGGGAAGTACCACTCGCCCGCCGCGGACTGCAGGGCGCCGAGGCTGAGCCGGTCGTGCTCGTCGGAGACCTCCCCGACCACCTCCTCCACGAGGTCCTCGAGGGTCACGACGCCGGCGGTGCCGCCCCACTCGTCGACGACGACGGCCATCTGGAGCCCGCCGGAGCGCAGCTGCACGAGCAGGGAGTCGAGGTGGACGGTCTCGGGCACGCGCAGGACGTCCTCCATGATCGCCCCGCACTCGAGGGCGGCGCGGCGCTCCGACGGCACGGCCACGGCCTTCTTGACGTGGACCACCCCGCGGACGTCGTCCGGGGAGTCGTCCATCACGGGGAACCGGGAGTGCCCGGTGCGGGAGGCGACGGCCACGACGTCCGCGACGGACTCGTGGGAGTCGAGCATCTGCACGCGGATCCGGGGCGTCATGACGTCCGCGGCCGTGCGCTCGGCGAAGGTGAGGGTCTTCGCGACGAACGCGGCGGTGCCGGCGTCCAGGGTGCCCATCTTCGCGGAGCGGCGGACCATCGAGGACAGCTCCTCCGGCGAGCGCGCGCCCGAGAGCTCCTCCTTGGCCTCCATCCCGAACAGGTGCAGGACCCGGTTGGCCACGCCGTTGAGGGTGACGACGAACGGCTTGAACACCGCGGTGAACACGAGCTGGGGACGGGCGACCAGCCGTCCCACCCGGAACGCCTCCGCGATGGCCCAGTTCTTGGGCACGAGCTCGCCCAGCAGCATGGACAGCAGCGTGGAGATGAGCATCGACAGTGCCAGGGTCGCTCCCCCGGCGGCCGCCACGGACAGACCGGTGAGCTCGGCGATCGGTTCCCGCAGGAAGGACTGGAGCGCCAGGTCCAGGGTGTAGCCGGTGAGAAGTGTGGTCAGTGTGATCCCCAGCTGGCAGCTGGAGAGCTGCGTGGACAGGGACTTGAGGCACTTCAGCAGCGGTTCCGCCGCGCGGTCGCCCTCTGCGATCGCCCGGCGCACCGTGGTCTGGTCGAGGGCCACGAGGGAGAACTCCACGGCCACGAAGAAGCCCGTGCCGAGGATGAGGAGCAGACCCGCCGCCAGGAGCAGCCATTCCATCAGGAGCGGCCTCCCGCGGCGGCCCGCCGGGCGGGGACGGGGCGGTCGGCGGCCGGGCGGCCGGGGGCGGAGCGGGGGACGGTGGGCGAGCCGGCTCGGGGGCCGCGGCGGGGGGCGCCGCGGCCGGGCCGGCAACTACTGAACGAGTCCATGAGAGCTCCAGGGTACCGGAGCGGGAGCCCTCCGGCGCCGGTTCAGGACCAGCTGACGGGGCGCGCCCTGCCCTCCTCGTAGCCGGACGCGGACTGGATGCCGACCACGGCCCGGGCCGCGAACTGCTCGAGGGTCGTGGCGCCCGCGTAGGTCATGGAGCTGCGCACGCCCGCGGTGATCTGGTCCACGAGGTCCTCCACGCCGGGGCGCTCGGGGTCGAGGTACATCTTGGAGCTGGAGATGCCCTCCTCGAAGAGCCCCTTGCGGGCGCGGGCGAAGGCGCCCTCGCCGCGGGTGCGCTCGCGCACGGCGCGGGTCGAGGCCATGCCGAAGCTCTCCTTGTACATGCGGCCGTCGGCGTCCACGTTCAGCTCGCCCGGGCCCTCGTGGGTGCCGGCGAACCAGGAGCCCACCATGACCTGGCTGGCCCCCGCCGCCAGGGCGAGGGCGACGTCCCGGGGGTGCTTCACGCCGCCGTCCGCCCAGACGTGCCGGCCCAGCCCGGCGGCGGCCTCGGCGCACTCGAGCACGGCGGAGAACTGGGGCCGGCCCACGGCGGTCATCATCCGGGTGGTGCACATCGCACCGGGGCCCACGCCGACCTTCACGATGTCCGCGCCGGCGTCGACGAGGTCCTGGACGCCGTCGGCGGTGACCACGTTGCCCGCCACGACGGGCACGTCGGGGGCCGCCGCGCGGACCAGCTCGAGGGCCTCCACCATCTTGCGCTGGTGGCCGTGGGCGGTGTCCACCACGAGCACGTCCACGCCGGCGTCGAGCAGCGCCCGGGCCTTGCCCCGGACGTCCCCGTTGATGCCCACGGCGGCGCCCACCCGGAGCCGGCCCGCGCCGTCCAGGGCGGGGGTGTAGATCGTGGAGCGGACCGTGCCCTTGCGGGTCAGCACGCCCACCACCGTGTCGCCGTCGAGCACCGGCGCCACGTGGGCGCGGGTCTGCGCGAGCCGGTCGTAGGCGGCGGCGAGGACGTCGTCGCCGGACCCGGCCCGGACCTCCGCCAGGGTGAACACCGGGGCGTCGGTGCGCATGATCGAGCCGAGCTGGGTGAAGCGGTCCACCTCGGCGCAGTCGGCCGCGAGCACCACCCCGCGGTAGGCCCGCCCCGGACCGCACACCACCACGGCGCCGTGGGGCCGCTTGTGCATGATGCCCAGGGCGTCGTGGACGGTGTCCTCGTCCCCGAGGACCACGGGGGTCTCGAAGCGCGGCGAGCGCTCCTTGACCCAGGACGTGACGTCCGCGATGACGTCCAGCGGGATGTCCTGCGGCAGGATGCCCAGACCGCCGCGGCGGGCCAGCGTCTCGACCATCCGGCGCCCGGTCACGGCGGTCATGTTCGCGGCCACCAGCGGCACGGTGGCGCCCGTGCCGTCGCGCGGGGTGAGGTCGACGTCGAACCGGGAGGTGACCCGGGAGCTCGAGGGGACGAGGAAGACGTCGCTGTAGGTCAGGTCGGACGTGGGGGTGTTGAGAAATCGCACGCGCGCCAGTCTAGCCGGGGCCCGCGACACGCGCCCCGGGGCCGGGGGCGCGGACTAGCCATGCCGCCGCGCGGATCACTAGACTCGCCGGAGGTACGGCCGCGCCCGGTCGACGACCGTCCGGCAGGTTCCGGAGGCGGACGCCGCCGGCTGTCACGGGAGACGGCCGGCGAGGAACACCGGCGGCGGGTCCGGACGCTGCCGGGACCGACACTGTGGAGACCGGGCAGACGGCCTCCACGCGATCAACCATGGAAGAGGCGTATTCCCCGTGCCACATCAGCCACAGCACCCCATCCCTGAAGAATTCGCAGGTAACGAGTGGCTCGTCGACGAACTGTTCGAGAAGTACCGGACGGACAAGAACTCGGTGGACGAGAAGTGGTGGCCGATCTTCGAGTCGATGAGCGCGGACAGCAGCACCGCCCCGGAGCCGTCGGGCGCCGCGAAGGCCCCGGCGCCGAAGGCGGCCCCGGCAGCCGCCCCCGCGCAGCCCAAGGCCGCCGCCGCCCCCCAGCCGCCCGCCGCCCAGCGCACCGCCGCCCGCACCTCCCCCGCCCCGGCCGCGAAGCCCGCCACGGCGCCCGCGCCCACCAGGTCCGGTGCCAAGGCCGAGGGCCGGCCCGAGACCGACCAGGGTGAGACCGAGGCCTCCGACGCCAAGAGGCCCATCCCGGCCCAGCCCGCCCGCGCCCGCGCCACGGCCCCCAACCACGACGCGCCGGCCGAGGACAAGGTCGTCAAGCTGCGCGGGCCGGCGAAGGCCGTGGCCGCCAACATGGACGCGTCCCTCACCGTCCCCACCGCCACCACGGTCCGCGCCGTCCCGGCGAAGCTGCTGATCGACAACCGGATCGTGATCAACAGCCACCTCTCCCGCAACCGCGGCGGCAAGGTGTCCTTCACGCACCTGATCGGCTACGCCGTGATCAAGGCGCTGGCCAACTACCCCTCCCAGAACGTCGTCTACGACGAGCAGGACGGCAAGCCCGTGGCGGTGCACCCCGCCCACGTCAACTTCGGCATCGCCATCGACATCCCGAACAAGGACGGCTCCCGCAACCTCGTGGTGCCGAACATCAAGGGCGCCGAGGCCATGTCCTTCATGCAGTTCTGGAACGCGTACGAGGACGTCGTCCGCCGCGCGCGCGCCAACGAGCTGACCATGGAGGACTACCAGGGCACCACGGTGTCCCTGACCAACCCGGGCGGCATCGGCACCGTGCACTCCGTGCCGCGGCTGTCCAAGGGCCAGGCGTGCATCGTCGGCGTGGGCGCGCTCGACCACCCCGCCGAGTACCGGGGCTCCTCCCCCAAGACCATCGCGCGGCACGCGGTCTCGAAGATCATCACCCTGACCTCGACCTACGACCACCGCGTCATCCAGGGCGCGGGCTCCGGCGAGTTCCTGCGCCTCATCGAGTCCTACCTGCTGGGCGGGGACGACTTCTACGACGAGATCTTCGAGGCCCTGCGGATCCCCTACGAGCCCGTGCGCTGGGCCGTGGACAACCAGGTCAACCCGGAGATCCAGGTCAACAAGGTCGCCCGGATCCAGCAGCTCATCCACGCGTACCGGGTCCGCGGCCACCTCATGGCCGACACCAACCCGCTCGAGTACGTGATGCGCAAGCACCCGGACCTCGACATCCGCACCTACGGGCTGTCCCTGTGGGACCTGGAGCGCGAGTGGCCCACCGGCGGCTTCGGCGGCGCGGACGTGCTCAGCCTGCGCACCATCCTGGGCCGGCTGCGGGACGCCTACTGCCGCACCCTCGGCGTGGAGTACATGCACCTGCAGGAGCCGGAGGAGCGCGAGTGGTTCCAGGACCAGCTCGAGCACGGCTACCAGAAGCCCAGCCGCGAGGAGCAGTTCCGCATCCTGGGCCGGCTCAACGCCGCCGAGGCGTTCGAGACGTTCCTGCAGACCAAGTACGTGGGCCAGAAGCGCTTCTCCCTCGAGGGCGGCGAGTCCCTGATCCCGCTGCTGGACGAGATCATCTCCGACGCCGCCGACGCCGGGCTCGCGGGCGTCGGCATCGCCATGGCCCACCGCGGCCGGCTCAACGTGCTCACCAACATCGCCGGCAAGTCCTACGCCCAGGTCTTCCGCGAGTTCGAGGGCAGCCAGGACCCGCGCACCACCGAGGGCTCCGGCGACGTGAAGTACCACCTCGGCACGGAGGGCTCCTTCACCTCCGACAACGGCAACGAGACCCAGGTCTACCTCGCCGCGAACCCGTCCCACCTCGAGGCCGCCGACCCGGTCATCGAGGGCATCGCCCGGGCCAAGACGGACGTCCTGGGCGCCGGGCCCGAGGGCGACGGGACGTTCCCGGTGCTGCCGATCCAGGTGCACGGCGACGCGGCCTTCGCGGGCCAGGGCGTGGTGGCCGAGGTCCTGCAGATGGCGCTGCTGCCCGGCTACACCGTGGGCGGCACCGTCCACGTGGTCGTGAACAACCAGGTGGGCTTCACCACCGCGCCCGCCGCGGCCCGGTCCACCACCTACGCGACGGACATCGCCAAGGGACTCCAGGCGCCGATCTTCCACGTCAACGCCGACGACCCCGAGGCCGTCACGCACGTGGGCCAGATGGCGTTCGCGTACCGGCAGACGTTCCACAAGGACGTCATCATCGACCTCGTGTGCTACCGGCGCCGCGGCCACAACGAGGGCGACGACCCCTCGATGACCCAGCCGCTGATGTACAACCTCATCGAGGAGAAGCGCTCGACCCGCAAGATCTACACCGAGAACCTCGTGGGCCGCGGCGACATCACCCAGGAGGAGGCCGACCGGGCGCTGAAGGACTACCAGGAGCGCCTGGAGCGGGTCTTCGCCGAGACGCACGAGGCGCAGACGTCCTCCATCCCGCTGGTCACCGGGGACTCCGCCGCGATCTCGAACATCGAGCGGCCCTCCGCCCAGCAGGCGGACTCCGGGGTCTCGATCCCCCGCACCACGGCCATCTCGACCGAGGCCGCCCAGCGGATCGGCGCGGTGCACGTGGAGGTCCCCGAGGACTTCGCCGTGCACAAGAAGCTGCGCAAGCTCCTCGAGCGCCGCGAGGCGATGACCCGCGAGGGCGGCGTGGACTGGGGCATGGGCGAGCTCATGGCCTTCGGCTCCCTCATGATGGAGGGCATCCCGGTCCGGATGAGCGGCCAGGACGTCCGGCGCGGCACGTTCACTCAGCGCCACGCCGTGTTCTACGACTCCGGCACCGGCGCGGAGTGGACCCCGCTCAACCACCTCTCCGGGAACCAGGCTCAGCTGGCGATCTACAACTCGCTGCTGTCCGAGTACGGCGTGCTGGGCTTCGAGTACGGCTACTCCGTGGAGCGCCCGGACGCCCTGACCGTGTGGGAGGCGCAGTTCGGCGACTTCGTCAACGGCGCCCAGATCATCCTGGACGAGTTCGTCTCCTCCGCGGAGCAGAAGTGGGGCCAGCGCTCGTCGCTGGTCATGCTCCTGCCGCACGGCTTCGAGGGGCAGGGCCCGGACCACTCCTCGGCCCGGATCGAGCGCTTCCTGACGCTGTGCGCCGAGAAGAACATGGTCGTGGCCAACCCCTCGACGCCGTCGAACCACTTCCACCTGCTGCGCCGGCAGGCCTACAGCCGCCCGCGCAAGCCGCTGGTGGTGGCCACGCCGAAGCAGCTGCTGCGCCTCAAGGCGGCGGCCTCCCCGATCGAGGAGTTCACCTCCGGCGCGTTCCGCCCGGTGATCGGCGACCAGGCGGGGCTCGAGGCCGCCGAGGTCACCGACGTGGTGCTGGTCTCCGGCCGGCTCTACTACGACCTCGCCGCGGCCCGCGAGGAGCGCAAGGACCGGAGGACGGCGATCGTGCGCGTGGAGCAGCTGTACCCGCTGCCCCTCGCGGAGATCCGGGAGGAGCTCGGCAAGTACCCCGAGGCCCGCCTCACGTGGGCGCAGGACGAGCCCGCCAACCAGGGCGCCTGGCCGTTCATGGCGGTCAACCTCCTGCCGCAGCTCGACCGGCCGGTCCGGCTCGCCTCCCGCCCCGCGTCCGCGTCCCCGGCCAACGGCTCGGCCAAGCGCCACGCGGCCGAGCTCGAGACCCTGGTGCAGACGGCCTTCGAGCGCGACTGAGCCCGTCCCGGGAGGGCGGGGCCCGTGCCCCTGCCCTCCCGCACGTCCCCAGCGAGTCCGGCGCCGGCCCGTGCCCACGGGCCGGCGCCGCTCGTCCCCCCGACATCCCGCACCCCCGACCAGAAAGAACGACGTGGAGCAACGAAGGATCAGAATTGTCGCAGTCGGTGACGAGCTGCTGGCCGGCGAGGGCGACCCCCGGGGCCTCGGCTGGTTCGGGCGGGTCATGGCCCGGACCCCGCACCACGTGGCCCCCGTGTCCGCCTACAACCTGGCGGCGCCCGGCGAGGGCAGCGAGTCGCTCAACGAGCGCTGGTTCGAGGAGGCGGCCCGCCGCTTCTCCCCCGGCCACGACAACCGCCTGGTCATCGCGCCCTCCACCCTGGACATCGACCTGTCCATCACGAGCGCGCGCTCCCGGCTGAACATGGCCAACATCATCGACACCGCCTCCCAGCACAACGTGCGGGTCCTCGTGGTCGGCCCCCCGCCCACGATGGACGCCGAGCGCAACCGCCGGATCGCGGACCTCTCGGCCGCCTACGCGGACGTCACGACCCGGCGCAACCACGTCTACGTGGACACGTTCAACCCGCTGCAGCACCACGAGCAGTGGCGCAAGGACCTCGCGGCCAACCACGGACACCCCGGCCAGGCCGGCTACGGGCTGATGGCGTGGCTCGTGCTGCACCGCGGCTGGTACGACTGGCTGGACCTGCCCGAGCCCCGGTGAGCCCCGCCCGTCCCGCGTGTGAGAGAATGGCGGGCAGTGCCTCGTCCGGCCGCCGCTGACATCACCAGACCACGCGGGAACGGACGCCGACACCCACGATCCACCGCGGGCGACCGCGGACAGACAGGAGGCTCGCATGAGCAAGCGCGGACGCAAGCGCAAGGACCGCCGCAAGGGCGGCGCCAACCACGGCAAGCGCCCCAACGCCTGAGGTCCTTCCCGGACCCCGGCGACGCCGTGACGGAAGGGCCCCGGACCGCTGACGCGGTCCGGGGCCCTTCCGTGTGCCCGGAGGTCCTGCCGTGCGGGAGCCGGGGCGCCGCGCTCAGGCGGCGGGCGGGTCCTGGCGCGCGCCGTGCAGCCGGGCGAGGATCGAGACCCGCAGGTCGGCGGGCGCGGTCTCCGCGCAGGACCGCCGGACCACGGAGCGGATCACGCACTCCAGGTCGTACTCGCGGGCGCACTCCGGGCACTCGAGGAGGTGGCCGTGGATCTCGTCGAGGTCGTCCGCCGGGAGCACCCCGTCGAGGTACTCGTAGATCAGGCGGATCCTCTCGTCCGTGCAGCATCCGAGGCTCTCGCAGTCGGCCATGTCTACTTGTCCTTTTCCTTCTTCTTGTCGCCGGTCACCCTGGACGTGTCGAAGCCGCGCTCGGCGGCGTAGTCGGCGAGCTTCTCGCGCAGCAGCTTCCGCCCGCGGTGCAGGCGGGACATCACCGTCCCGATCGGCGTGTCCATGATCTCGGAGATCTCCTTGTAGGCGAAGCCCTCCACGTCGGAGAAGTACACCGCCAGCCGGAACTCCTCGGGCAGCTCCTGCAGGGCGCGCTTGACGTCGCTGTCCGGCAGGTGGTCCAGCGCCTCCACCTCCGCGGAGCGCAGCCCCGAGGACGTGTGGGACTCGGCGCGGTGCAGCTGCCAGTCCTCGACGGTGTCGGTGTTCGCCTGCAGCGGCTCGCGCTGCCGCTTGCGGTAGAGGTTGATGTACGTGTTCGTGAGGATGCGGTACAGCCACGCCTTGAGGTTCGTGCCGGGCTTGTACTGGTGGAACGCGGAGAACGCCTTCGTGTAGGCCTCCTGCACGAGGTCCTCGGCGTCGGCCGGGTTGCGAGCCATGCGCAGGGCGGCGGCGTAGAGCTGGTCCACGTACACCATGGCGTCCTGCTCGAAGCGCGCCTTCCGGTCCTCGGGGGACTCGGTCTCGACGTCGACGGGCGGCTCGGTGCGCTGGGGGGCGGCCCCCTGCTGGTTCTGCTCGTTCATCACGGACCAGTCTACGGGGACGCGCGCGCGGGCCGGGGCGGGCTCGAGAACGCTCGTGGGGGCGGTGATGACTGCTCCTCTCCCCCGCCGTGCGGGTCCCTCCGAAAACCTGTGCCGGTGACCTGCCCCGGACGGGGCGGCCGCTGTCCTGCACAACGGGTGTCACCGTCGCACCTATTCCCACCGCGCCCGGCCCGTGCTCGCCCCGGGCGCGGTCCCCGTGGCTAGGATGGGACGAGCGGCGCCGTCCGCCGATCCAGACCCGCCCGACACAGCCCCGCGGTACCGTCTGCCGCCGAGGAGGAACCCATGAGCATCGTCCGTCGCATCGCCCGCCCGCTGCTGGCCACCGGTTACGTCGCCAACGGGGTGGAGAGCTTCCGCAACTCGTCCCAGGCCGCCCAGCACCTCGCCCCGGCGATCTCCGCCGCCACGAAGGCCTTCCCCCAGGCCGGACCTGCGCTGCAGAACCACGCCGTGGTGGCCCAGGGCCTGGCCGCGGCGCAGCTCGGCGCCGCCGTGCTCTTCGGGCTGGGCAAGCTGCCCCGCCTCTCGGCCGGCGTGCTCGTCACCACCACCGCGCTCAACGCCTACGCCGACTACCGCGCCGCGGAGGCGAGCACCCCGGAGCAGAAGGCCGCCCGCCGCTCCACCGCCTTCAAGAACTCCTCCCTGGTGGGCGCCGTCATGCTCGCCGCCGTGGACACCGAGGGCAACCCGTCCCTGCTGTGGCGTGCCGAGCACCTCGCCGGGGACGTCCGCAAGAACGCCTCCAAGCTGGGCAAGGACACCCAGAAGCAGGTGGCCAAGGCCGAGAAGGCCCTCCAGCACGCCGTCAAGCAGGGCTAGGCCCCGGTCCCCCTGTCGTGATGCCGCCGGAGTCCTCCGCCCCCGCAGCCCGTCCCGACGCCGCGGAGCCGGCCCCGCAGCACGAGCTGTGGCCGGCTCCGTTCGTCGGGCCCCGTCCCGTCGTCGCCGAGCTGACGGTGCCGGGCTCGAAGTCCCTCACCAACCGGTACCTGCTGCTCGCCGCCCTGGCGGACGGTCCGTGCCGGCTGCGCTCGCCCCTGCACTCCCGCGACTCGCGGCTGATGGTCGAGGCCCTGCGGGCCCTCGGGGCCCGCGTCGAGGAGGTGCCCGGGGACGGCGGCTTCGGCCCCGACCTGCTCGTCGAGCCCGCCCCCTGGGACGCCGCCGACCCGGTCACGGTCGAGTGCGGGCTGGCCGGGACCGTGATGCGCTTCGTGCCGCCGGTCGCCACCCTCGCACGGCGTCCCGTCACCTTCGACGGCGACCCGGGCGCCCGGGTGCGCCCCATGGGGCCGGTGATCGACGCCCTGCGCGCGCTCGGCCTGCGGGTCGAGGACGACGGCCGGGGCCGGCTGCCCTTCACCGTGCACGGCACCGGCGGCGTGCGCGGCGGGGAACTGGAGATCGACGCCACCGGCTCGAGCCAGTTCGTCTCGGCCCTGCTGCTCGCGGGTGCCCGGTTCGACGACGGGCTCGTGCTGCGCCACCGCAGCGCCGACGGCTCGGGGCGCGGTGTGCCGTCCATGCCGCACGTCGAGATGACCGTCGAGGTGCTGCGCGGCCTCGGCGTCTCCGTGGACGACTCCGTGCCCGACGAGTGGCGGGTCTCCCCCGGGCCGGTGCGGGCCTTCGACGTGACCATCGAGCAGGACCTCTCCAACGCCGGCCCCTTCCTGGCCGCGGCCGTGGTGACCGGCGGACGGGTCTCGGTGCCCCGCTGGCCCGACCGCACCACCCAGGGCGGCGACCACTGGAAGCACATCCTCCCGGCCTTCGGCGCGGCGGTGGAGCTCACGGACGGGACCTTCACCGTCACGGGACCGGACGCGGTGACCGGGGTCGACCTCGATCTCGGCGAGGCCGGGGAGCTCGCGCCCACCGTCGCGGCCGTGTGCGCGGTCGCCGGCACGCCCTCGCGGCTGCGCGGCATCGCCCACCTGCGCGGCCACGAGACCGACCGGCTCGCCGCGCTCGTCACGGAGATCAACCGGCTCGGCGGCGACGCCGAGGAGACCGCGGACGGGCTGCTGATCCGGCCGGCCCCCCTGCACGGCGGGACGTTCCACAGCTACGAGGACCACCGGATGGCCACCGCCGGCGCCGTGATCGGCCTCGTGGTCCCGGACGTCCGGGTCGAGAACATCGCGACCACCGCCAAGACCCTCCCCGAGTTCCCCCGGCTGTGGGCGGAGCTCACGGGCACGAGCCGTGACGCGTAGGGACTCCGTCCGGCGCGACTGGGACGAGTCGGACGTGCGCGTCCGTCCCAGCAAGACCGGCTCCCGCCCGCGCACCAAGGAGCGGCCGGCGCACGAGGACGCCGTCACCGGCCGCATCGTCACCGTGGACCGCGGCCGCTACACCGCGATCCTCGAGGAGGACACCCCCGGGGAGCGGCTGGTCGTGGCCGTGCGCGCCCGGGAGCTGCGCCGCCGGCCCGTGGTCGCGGGCGACCTCGTGGGCCTCGTCGGCGACGTCAGCGGCGCCCCGGACAGCCTGGCCCGCCTCGTGCGGATCGAGGAGCGCTCCACCGTCCTGCGCCGCAGCGCGGACGACACCGACCCGGTCGAGCGGGTCGTGGTGGCCAACGCCGACCAGCTCGTGGTCGTCGTGGCCGCCGCCAACCCCGAGCCCCGCACCGGGTTCATCGACCGCTCCCTCGTGGCCGCCTACGACGCCGGCATCGAACCGCTGCTGTGCATCACCAAGACCGACCTGCGGGACCCCGCCGAGCTGATCTCCCACTACACGGCGCTCGAGCTGCCCGTGCTCGTCTCGGGACCCGCGCGCGACGTCCCGGCCGACGACGACGGGACCACGCTGCCCCTCGACCCGGCGCTCGTCGAGGCCCTGCGCGAGCGTCTCGACGGCCACGTCTCGGTGCTGCTGGGCCACTCCGGCGTGGGCAAGTCCACTCTCGTCAACGCCCTCACGGGCGCCGACCGGGCCACGGGCGGGGTGAACGCCGTGACCGGACGGGGCCGGCACACGTCGTCGTCGGCCCTCGCCCTGAAGATCGAGGACGCCTCCCCCGGGTCCTGGATCATCGACACCCCCGGCATCCGCTCGTTCGGCCTGGCGCACGTGGACCACGACCGGATCGTGGAGTCCTTCGACGAGCTCGCCGAGGCGATCGCCGAGTGCCCCAAGGGCTGCCGGCACACGGGGACGTCCCCCGGCTGCGCCCTGGACGCCTGGGTGGCGCAGGGCCGCGCCGGGGAGGCGGGCGAGTCCCGGCTGGTCTCCCTGCGCCGGCTGCTCGGGGCCGGGGAGCGCCCCGGGGAGTCCCGCGAGGACAAGGAGCTCGGCGTCCAGTGAGCCGTCGGGCGGGGGTGCCTCGCACCCCCGCCCGACCAGGCCCGGGACCGCGGTTCGGGGTAGGTTGGACCAATGCGCAGCCCCAGCAACTACACCGACGACCTCCGCCTCGCCCACATCCTGGCCGACGCCGTGGACCGCCTGACCATGCGCCGGTTCAAGGCCCAGGACCTCACGGTGGAGACCAAGCCCGACCTCACCCCCGTCACGGACGCCGACCGCGAGGCCGAGCAGCTCATCCGCACCCAGCTGGGGCGCGCGCGCAACCGGGACGCCGTGATCGGCGAGGAGTACGGCGCCACCGGCAGCGGCGCCCGGCAGTGGGTCGTGGACCCCATCGACGGCACCAAGAACTTCGTGCGCGGCGTGCCGGTGTGGGCCACCCTGATCGCCCTCGTCGACGAGGGCCGGCCGGTGGTCGGCGTGGTCTCCGCGCCGGCGCTCGGGCGCCGCTGGTGGGCGGCGGCCGGCACGGGCGCGTTCACCGGCAAGTCCCTGGCCAACGCCCAGCGGATCCACGTCTCCCAGGTGGGGCGGCTGTCCGACGCCTCGCTGTCCTACTCCTCGCTCACGGGGTGGCGGGACCGCGGGGTGCGCGAGCGCTTCCTGGAGCTCACCGACGAGGTCTGGCGGACCCGGGCCTACGGCGACTTCTGGTCCTACTGCCTCCTCGCCGAGGGCGCCGTGGACATCGCCTGCGAGCCCGAGCTCAGCCTGCACGACATGGCCGCGCTGGTGCCCGTGGTCGAGGAGGCCGGCGGCCGGTTCACGTCCCTCGAGGGCGAGCCCGGGCCCTTCGGCGGCAACGCGCTGGCCACCAACGGCCTGCTGCACGACGAGGTGCTGGGGCTGCTCGCGACCGGCTCCTGACCCGCCCGCGCGACGACGGGGGCCCGCACCGGCCGGTGCGGGCCCCCGTCGTCGTCGGTCTCCGGCCGGGGTCAGAGGTCCTGGCCGGTGAAGCCCATCTCCCGCTCGATGCACTGCTGGAACGCCGCCTGGTCATTGGAGAACTGCGAGCAGGCCTCCATGGCCGGCCCGAACTCCCCGAACAGCGCCCCGAAGAGCACCAGGAAGAGGATGCTCGCCAGGATCGCCAGGACGCTGAGCACGATGCCGATGATCGGCAGGGCCTTGGACGCGCCGGGCGTCCTGCCCAGCTTGCGCAGCGCCACGATGCCCAGTACCAGGCCCACGAGGCCCGGGACGAGGCCGAGCACGAACCAGCACGTCAGCAGCGCCACGATGCCCAGCACCAGGGAGGCGATGCCCAGCCCCGTGCCGGCGGGCCGCGGGCTCGCGCCGTACTGGTTCATGTCGTACTGCCCCTGGTAGCCCTGCTGCCCCTGGTAGCCCGGGCCGCCGTACTGGCCCTGGTCGTACTGGCCCTGGCCCTGGTAGCCCTGGCCGCCGTACTGACCCTGGTCGTACTGGCCCTGGCGGTACTGGTCCTGGTAGCCCTGCTGCCCCTGGCCGTAGGAGTCCTGGCCCTGGTAGCCCTGGCCGCCGTACTGGCCCTGGCCGTACTGGCTCTGGTAGCCCTGCTGCCCCTGGCCGTACTGCGGTGTGGCGTACGGTTCGCCGGCGCCGCCCTGGCCGGAGCGCGGCGGCTCGTAGGAGGGTCCCGAAGGCGCTCCCTCGACGCGCTGACCGTACTCGGGCGGGTCGTGGCGACCGGAGCTCGACGACCCGCCGGCACCGGTGCCGCTCTGGTCTGGCGTGTTGTCGTTGTGGCTCATGGCGTTGCCCTTTCGGTCGTCTGCGGTACGCCACCAGCTTGTCACACGGCCCGCCGGGACGTGCCCCTTCCCGGGCGGCGGCACGGCGCCCGCCCTGCCCCCGGAACGATCCGGGCACAAAAAAACCGGGGAGCGCCTCGCGGCGCTCCCCGGTCAGGGATCTCGTGGAGATGGGGGGAATTGAACCCCCGTCCGATGCAGCATTGTCAGGGCTTCTCCGGGTGCAGTCTGCGTGGCGTTTTCTCAGTCCCGGCCCTCGTGCAGACACGTGGCCGACGGACTCAGTCGCGAAAGTGTTCTCCAGACGCCCGCGACGAACGGCTGGAGCAGTGGCCTCCTGATTGATGCCAGACCCCGGGTCGAAGGCGAACCCGGGCTGACAGTCACCTAAGTAGTCTGGTTGCGCTTACGCCGCGAGGGCGAAGGCGTTCTGAGACTTGGCGACGTTGCTCTGAGAATTGGCAACTATTGTTTTACAGAGAGCGTTTACGAGATAACTCTGCGTCCTCGACCCGCTTCCCCTGTCTCAACTCACATCGTCGAAACCGATCATCCCCGTATTTTGTTGTCAAGCATCCCGCCGCAGCGGGACACACCATTCTACCGCGCGGTACCCGCCGACCGCAAGCATTCACCTCAGGACGCTCAGCCCAGGTTCTTGTAGCGCATGGCCCGCTGGGCCTCGCGGTTGTCCTGCTGCTCCCGCAGGGTCTGGCGCTTGTCGTACTCCCGCTTGCCCTTGGCCACGGCGATCTCGACCTTGGCCTTCTTCCCGTCCACGAAGTAGAGGGACAGCGGCACGATCGTGAAGCCGGACTCCCGCGTCTTCTGCTGGATCTTGTCCATCTCGCTGCGGTGCAGGAGCAGCTTGCGGCGGCGGCGGGCGGAGTGGTTGGTCCACGACCCCTGCAGGTACTCGGGGATGTGGACGCCCTCGAGCCACAGCTCGCCGTCGGTGAACTGGCAGAACCCGTCCACGAGCGAGGCGCGCCCCATGCGCAGGGACTTCACCTCGGTGCCCATGAGCGCGAGACCCGCCTCGTAGGTGTCGAGGATGTGGTAGTCGTGCCGGGCCTTCTTGTTGTTGGCGACGACCTGGCGACCGGTGTCCTTCTTGGCCATGGGCCTCCTCCCTGGGGACGGTGCGGACGGGAACGTGCCGCGCACCGGGGCACGCGGCAGATCCTCCATCCTACGCCACGGCCCTCGCGCGGGACCACGGCCGGCACCCGGACCCGGCGGCGCCCCGCCCAGGAGCGTCGCCCCAGGTCACCCCCGCCGCACCCGGTAGGCTGGGCGGATGCTGGAGCCAGTCCCCATCGAGCGCCCGCCCGCCGCGGACGTCCTGTACCTCGTCGGCACGAGCGGTCACCCGAACTTCGGCGACGAGTTCATCGCCGCCTCGTGGCTGCGCTTCCTCGCCCGCGCCCGGCCCGGCGCCGAGGTGTGGCTCGACTGCCCCCACCCGGGGCTGGCGTCCCACCTGTTCGACGGACTGCACCCGGGTCTGCGGACCACCGACACCCTGTGGCGGCTCGCCTTCGAGACGACCGGCATGGACCCGGCCGCGGCGGACGCCCACGTGGACCGGGTGGTGACGCACCTGGGGTCCCCGCGCTACGACCTCGGCCTGCTCGGCGCCCGGCGCGCGAGTTCCGTGCACATCCTCGGGGGCGGGTACCTGAACTCCATCTGGCCGCACCACGCGCGCCTGCTCCGGGCGGCGCTGCGGCTGCGCCAGGTCTCCGGGGCGCGGCTGGCCGCCACCGGCCTGGGCCTGGCCCCCGCCACCGACGCCGAGGGCCTGCGCGCCGCGCTCGGCGCCTTCGACCACGCCACGGTCCGTGACGCGCCCAGCGCCCAGCTCGCCCGCGCCGACCGCGCCCCCGACGACGCCTTCCTCGGCCTGCCCGGCCTCGCGGGCTTCACCGGCGCGCCCGCCGAGGGGACGGACGACGGCGACGTGTGGGTGTGCCTGCAGAGCGACATGACCGAGCCCGGGATCCTCGACGGCGCCGTCGCCGCCGTGCGGGCCGCGCTGACGGGTCCGGCACTGGCGGGCCGGACCGTGCGCTACCTCGAGGCGATCCCCGGCGCGGACCGCGCGGCCTTCGACCGGCTCGCCGACCTCGTCCCCGAGGAGAACTTCGTGCCGTTCACGCGGCTCTGGCAGGAGGGCTTCCCGGCCCGGCCGGGTCAGACGTGGATCACCTCGCGGTTCCACTTCCACCTGCTCGCCGCCGCGTGCGGCGCGGAGGGCACCGCGCTGGAGGTCAGCCCCGACTACTACCGCGTCAAGCACCAGTCGCTGCTCGAGGCCGGCACGGGGTGGTCCGTCACGCCCACCGGCGGCACGGAGCCGTACGCGCCCGCCCGGTCGCACGCCTTCCCCGCCACGGCCGCGCGGCTGCACCGCACCAAGCTGCGGGAGGCGGAGGAGCTGTACCCGGCGGCAGCGGCCCCCGAGGACGACCCCGCCGGGACGGAGCCCCGCACCCGGCCGGGACGGACGGTGGCGCGCTTCCTGCGCCGCTGAGCGCCCGCCCTCCCAGGGCACCGGGCCCCGGCCGGTCGCGGGACCGGCCGGGGCCCGGTCAGGGGTCCCGCGGGAGCTCAGGCGTCGGCCGGGGCGTGGCGCTGGTCGGCGCGCCAGCGGATCCCGGCGTCGACGAAGCCGTCGATCGCGCCGTCGAAGATCGCGGAGGGGTTGCCCTCCTCGTGGTTGGTCCGCAGGTCCTTGACCATCTGGTACGGGTTCAGGACGTAGGAGCGCATCTGGTCGCCCCAGGACGCCTTGACGTCCCCGGCCAGCTCCTTCTTCTTGGCGCTCTCCTCCTCCTGGCGCTGCAGGAGCAGCCGCGACTGGAGCACGCGCAGCGCGGCGGCGCGGTTCTGGATCTGGGACTTCTCGTTCTGCATGGACACGACGATGCCCGTGGGGATGTGGGTCATCCGCACGGCGGAGTCCGTGGTGTTCACGGACTGCCCGCCGGGGCCCGAGGAGCGGAAGACGTCCACCTTGATCTCGGACTCGGGGATCTCGATCGAGTCGTCCTGCTCGATGAGCGGGATGACCTCCACCGCCGCGAACGAGGTCTGGCGCCGCCCCTGGTTGTCGAAGGGGGAGATGCGGACGAGCCGGTGGGTGCCGGCCTCGACGGACAGGGTGCCGAAGGCGTAGGGGGCCTTGACCTCGAAGGTCGCGGACTTCAGGCCCGCCTCCTCCGCGTAGGAGGTGTCCAGGACGGTGGTCGGGTAGCCGTGGCGCTCCGCCCAGCGCAGGTACATGCGCATGAGCATCTCGGCGAAGTCGGCGGCGTCCACGCCGCCGGCGCCGGAGCGGATGGTCACCACGGCCTCGCGCTCGTCGTACTCGCCCGAGAGCAGGGTCTGGACCTCCAGCCGGGAGAGCGCCTTCTTGACCGCGGCGAGCTCCTCCACGGCGAGCTCCAGGGTCTCCGCGTCGTCCTCCTCGGCGGCCAGCTGCACCATGACCTCGATGTCGTCGATGCGGCCGCCGAGCTTCTCGAGCCGCTCGAGGTCGGACTGCTTGTGGGAGAGCTTGGAGGTGATCTTCTGCGCCGCGGCCTGGTCGTCCCACAGGTCCGGGGCGGTCGCCTGCTGCGAGAGCTCGGCAATGTCCCGCTTGATGGCGTCGACGTCGCTCACGGCCTCGATGGACGCGAACGTGGAACGGAGGGCGGAGATCTCTGCCGGGAAGTCAAGGGAGGCCATGGAAGCCAAGATTATCCCATGGGGGCAAATCGCCCCGGCCCGGCCCGGCGCCCCTCTGGCAGGATGGTGCCGAGAGGAAGGAAGCACGATGCGCATCCCTCGCACGCTGGCCCTGGTCCTCGCCGGCGGGAAGGGCTCCCGGCTCGGCGCCCTGACCGAGAAGAAGGTCAAGCCCGCCCTGCCCGTGGCGGGCACCTACCGGCTCATCGACGTCGCCCTGTCCAACCTCGTGCACTCCCACCTCTCGGACGTGTGGGTCGTCGAGCAGTTCCTTCCGCACAGCCTCAACCAGCACCTGGCCAACGGGCGCCCCTGGGACCTCGACCGCACCCACGGCGGGCTCCAGGTCCTGCCCCCGTACCAGGGCACCGAGGGCGAGGGCTTCGCCGAGGGCAACGCGGACTCGCTCTACCGGCAGAAGGACCTGATCCGCGACTTCGCCCCGGACCTGGTCCTGGTGCTCAGCGCCGACCACCTGTACACGCTGAACTTCCTCGACGTGATCGACACCCACCTCGAGCGGGGCGCCGACCTGACCGTGGTCACCACGCTCGTCGACGAGGACCCCTCCCGCTACGGCGTGGTGCAGGCCGACGACGGCGGCCGCGTCACCGGCTTCGACTACAAGCCGGACGAGCCCCGGGGGCGGCTGGTCGCGGCCGAGATGTTCCTCTACGACGCGGAGAAGCTGCTGGAGGCCCTGGACCTCGTGCACGAGCAGGAGGGCGGGCTCGAGGACTACGGCAACGACCTGGTCCCGTGGTTCGTGGCGCACCGCACGGTGGTGGAGCACCGCCTGGACGGGTACTGGATGGACCTGGGCACCCTGCAGTCCTACTGGACCGCCCACATGCAGATGCTCGACGGCGACGGCGTGGCCCTGGACGACCCCGGCTGGCCGATCCTCTCGGCCCAGCCTCAGCGCGTGCCCGCCCGGATCGCCGGCAGCGCCGAGCTGCGCGGGTCGATGGTCGCCGCGGGCACGACCGTGCGGGGCGCCGTGGAGCACTCGGTGCTCGGCCCCGGTGTCGTCGTCGAGGAGGGCGCCACGGTGCGCAGCTCGGTGCTGCTGGACGGCGTCCGGGTGGGAGCCGGGGTGACCCTCGAGAACGTCATCGCCGACACGGGAGCCGACATCTCCGCGGGTGCGCACGGCGCCGCGGGCGCCGTGACCCTGATCGACGGCACGGGCGCCGTGGCGGCCACCGAGGAGTTCGACCGCGGGGCGCTCCTGCCCCGCGGTCACTGAGCCCTCCGCCGACCGGTCCCGCCGGGGCGGGACCCGCCCGGGACGGGACCGCCCGGACGGATCGTGTCCGGGCGGGACGCTAGTGGGCGTGGCGGTAGGGCTGCGGCTCGGGCAGGCCGGCGCGGGCACGCACCCGCCGGCCGAGGCGCTCGATGGAGGTCAGCGCCGCGGCGACGTCGTCCGCCCGCACGGTGAAGGGCATGCTGTGGATGGTCTCGCTCTCCACGGTGGCGGCCCGCGCCACGGCCCGGATCTCCTCGGTGTCCTCCGCGCGCAGCCCGATCTCCGTGAGGGTGGTCGGCAGCCCGACCCGGGTGGTGAACTCGATGAAGTCCACGATCTCCGAGCTCGGGGCGCCCTCCAGCACGAGCTGGGTGATGGAGCCGATGTTGACCTTCTGCCCGTGGGCCAGGCCGTGGGTCTGCGGCGCCGCGGTCAGTCCGTTGTGGACGGCGTGGGCCGCCGCCAGTCCGCCGGACTCGAAGCCGAGCCCGGAGAGCAGGGTGTTGGCCTCGATGACCTTCTCCAGTGCCGGGGTCACGACGTGGTCCCGGGCGGCGTCCATCGCCACGAGGGCGTTGTCCCACAGGACGTCCCAGCTCAGCCGGGCCAGGGCGGTGCCCGTGAGGGTGGCCGTGCCCCCGGCCATGGTCAGCGACCCCGAGGCGGCGGTGGCCCTGGCCTCCAGCCAGGTGGCCAGGGCGTCGCCGACGCCCGCCGCCAGGAACGTCGCCGGCGCGTTGGCCACCAGCTGGGAGTCGACGAGGACGAGGTCGGGGTTGCGGGGGAAGAACCGGTACTCCTCGAAGACGCCCTCGTCGGTGTAGACGACCGCCAGCGCCGAGGTCGGCGCGTCGGTGGAGGCGACGGTGGGGACGCTGACCCACCGGATCCCGGCGAGGAACCCCGAGGCCTTGACCGCGTCGATGGTGCTGCCGCCGCCCACGGCCACGGCCACGTCGGCCCCCGCCGCGCGGATGACCGCCGTGAGCCGGTCGATCTCCCCGGCCGAGGGGATGCCGTTGAAGGCCTCGCGCGTGGTCGCCATGCCGGCCCGCGCCAGGGACGCCTCCACGTCGTGGCCCACGAACCCCCAGACGACGTCGTCGGCCACCACCAGGGGTGTCTGCCCGACGGCGGCGAGATACTCTCCCAGGCAGGCGATGGCGCCCGGTCCCTGGACGTAGCGTCCTGGGCTGATGACGGAGCGGACGGGAGCGTCCATGGCCTTCTCCTTCGACGACGGGGCCGGCAGGTCGTTCCCCCCGCCGTCCGGGATGATCTCCCGGGTGCCCGCCAGCATAGGAACGTCCCCGCGGCCGGCACCAGGGACGTTCTCGCCGGCTGAGAAACCGGGGACGCGTCGCCGTCGCCTCCCGCCGTCCGGGCCGGGCCGCGCCCCGGTCCTCACCGCGTGGTCATCACCCGGTAGTGCTCCTCCACCTGCTTCCTGGGCAGCTCCTTGGTGTAGACCGCCACCTTGCCGACGGCCCCGTCGAAGAACGACCTCAGGTCCCGGGTGCCGACGCGGAACGGCGCGCTGCCGCGCCGGGGCACGACGACCGTGCCGTCGTGCTCCAGGTCGTCCTGGTCCATGCGCTGCCCGTTGCGGTAGATCTTCGTGTAGCCGTGCGGATAGTCCCCGCCCTTGTCCTTGGCGTTGATGACGAGCACGTAGTGGATCCACTCCCCCCTGCGCACCGGCACCTGGAAGTAGGACCCCGGCCCCTCCCCTCCGGAGGGGTTGAACGCGTAGCCGGAGATGCGGTTCGGCCGGTTCTCGGAGTTGCTCTTCGAGTACATCCGCGCGACGTACTCGTGGTTCCTCGGCGCGCCCTTGCCCATCCAGTGCACGTACCCCGAACCCTCCTGGGACCGGAAGTCCAGCGCGTCGGGGCGCATCCACGCCTCGACGGTGAGCACGCCGCGCGTGCCCGCGCTGACGGCGGCGGCATCGGGCACCTGGAGGTACTGACCGGTGCCGTCGAAGTCCGCGGCCGTGTCGCCGTTGGGCAGGGTCGCCCGCTTCGGCTTGCCGTGGTAGCTGCCGTGGAGCCTGCCCACCAGGTCCTTCTCCGTGCCCGCACCGGGGCTGCGCATGGCCCAGTACGCGGCGGGTCCGTCCTTCCGGACGGTGTCGTCGTAGGAGAGCGGGCGGGCCGCGCTCCGCAGGACGTCCCCGGGATCGTCCCGGGCGGCCGACGGCGGAAGCCCTGCGATGCCCAGCGCCAGCGCGAGCAGCAGCGTCAGCACGCCCTGCACCGGCGTGCTCCACCGTCCCCGCGCGCGAACAGTGCTCATGTCGAGACCTCGATGTGGTGTCGGACGGGACCGCCCGCACCGGTTGCTCCCGTGGTGCGCGTCCCGCTCACTGCGGTGCCGGCCGTGCGGCCGCACCGGACGTCGTCGCGACACCTCCTCCCCACCAGGACCGATGCACTCCCGAGGACCGGTCCGGAGGAACATCCCCTCGGCACCAGCGTGCGCCGCCGCGCCCGGGCGGTCAATGAGATCGCGCCGAACAGCACCCGAACGGTGACCATCTCCGTCGCCCGGTCCGGGGCCGGCCCTGACGTCTGCGAGCGCCGTGCCTCCCGCACCGGCCGAGCCGCCCCCGGAGCGGCCGCGCGGGTCAGCGGAACCGGGTGGGCCGCGTCATCGGCCCAGTCGCGCGCGGGCCTCGCTCGTGGCGGTGATCGGGATGCCGTCGGGCACCAGGAGGTTGACCACCGGCGGGTGCACGACGGCGGCCAGGGTCACCTCGGCGGTCCGCCCGTCCGGGCTCCCGGTGGGTGCGGCCAGGGCCAGGCCCGGCGTTCCCGCCCAGGCGCTGACGGTGTCGAGGTAGGCGGTCGCCGCCCCTGCCACGGCGTCGTCGTCCAGGACCGTGACGGGCGGGGCGCCGCCCGTCCCCGGCTCCAGCGCCACGAACGTGTCGGCCGCGGCGAGCGCGGCGTTGTCGGCCAGCACCTGCAGCTTGCGCTCCCCCACGTAGACCGCGGTGACCCCCATGACCACGACCGTGAGCAGGAGCAGCACGACCGCGAAGCCGATGACCAGGATCGTCACCTGCCCGTCGTCCCGGTCCTCGCCCCGGGCGTGGTCCCGGTTCTGGTCCCGGCTCCCGTCCCGGCGCGGGCCGGGTCCGGCGGTCCGCCCGCTCATCCGTAGCGGCCGATCACGACCGTGGCCGAGGACGTCAGCACGGCCACGTCCAGGTCGGTGAACCCGGGCACCAGCGGCAGCGGGACCTCCAGGGTGGCGTGCACCGTGGCCACCGCACCGGGCTCCGCGCACGCCCCGTCGGAGCACTCGAGGCGGAGCGCCAGCCGGTCGGGGGCGAAGCCCTGGTCCGCGGCCGCCAGCCGCGCCGCCGCGGTCAGCCCGGTGTCCGAGAGCGCACCGGGCTCGGCCCGGGCCAGCACCTGGGACGCCTGCTGCGCGGCGGCCACCACTCCGAAGGCCCCGGCCTGGACCTGGGCCACCGCGAGCACGAAGTAGACCACGGGGACGAGCAGCAGCGTGCCCAGCGCCACGAACTCCACGACCGCGCTGCCCTCGTCACCGCCCGCAGTCCTCCCGAGCACATCGGGCGGCCCGGCCGCACAGGCCGTCCCGGTCGCTCCGATCGCGCCGGTCGCTCCGGTCGAGGCGGGCGAGGCGGTCGAAGCAGCCGTAGCCGTCGATGCCGCTGCTCCGCTGGAGGCAGGAGCTTCAATCCCCGAGGACGGCATGGCCGCGCACCTCCAGGGAGTCGGGCGGACCGAACAGCGCCACCACGGGCAGGGGCGAGACCACCGTGATCTCCAGGGTCCGCAGCTCACCCACCGCCGCGGTGGTCGCGACGACGTCCTGGGCGTACCGGGGGCCGAGGGCGCCGGAGACGATCCGGCGGGTCCGCTCGACCCCGTCCTCGGGCGACCGGTCGGCCAGGGTGCCGTACCGGGCGCCCGCCGCGGCGGCGTCGATCAGCGTGTTGCGCACGTGCAGGGCCAGGGCCAGCTGCAGCGTGGCGGCGAAGATCATCGCCACGAGGCCGGCCACCATGACGTACTCGACCACCGCACTGCCCCGGTCCGTCCCCGGGGGCCCGGCGCCCGGCCGGGCGCGCTCCTCGTCCATCCTCAGTTCTGGCTCACGCGCGCCATCGCGTCCTGGAAGAGCCCCTCCAGGGCCGGCTGCGCCACCAGCAGCAGACCGGCCACGAGCACCGCGGACATCAGGGTCAGCATCACCCAGCCGGGGACGTCCCCGCGGTCCGGATCATCGGCGGCGAGCCGCTCGCGCAGCGCGGCGAGGGTCAGGGTGAGGACGCCGAGCAGGGCGGCGAACCGGTGGAGGTGTGTCATGGGGTGTGTCCTTTCCTGGAGGGCTGCCGGTTCCCGGCCGCCCGGATGAGAGGTCAGAAGCCGAGCTCCAGCACGGCGATCCCGGGGAACACGGCGAACACGACCGTCAGCGGCAGCACGCAGAACACGAGGGGCACCATCATGGCGATCTCCTTGCGCCCGGCGGCCTCCATCAGCTCGCGCTTGTCGTTGTCCCGCACGTCCTGGGCCTGGGCCCGCAGCACGTCCGCCAGGGGCGTGCCGCGCTCGATGGCCACGACGATGCCGTCCACGAACCGCCCGATGGGCGCCACCGGGGTGCGCGCGGAGAAGTCCTGGAGGGCGTGCACGAGTCCGGCGCCGGACCGCGTCTGTGCGAGCACCGCGCGGAACTCCGCGGTGAGCTCTCCCTCCGCGACCCGGCACACCCGCTCGAGCGAACCCACCGCGCTCTCCCCCGCGCCCACCGACAGCGCCATCAGCTCGGCGACGGCGGGGAACTCGGCCAGCATCCGGGCCTCGCGGAGCCGGATCCGCCGGCTCAGCAGGTGCCCGCGCAGCAGGTGCCCGGCGGCCGTGGCCGCGCCCACGGCCAGCAGCACCCCGCCGGGACCCGTGCCCCAGCGCGCCTCGGCGGCCACGCCGAGCAGGACGCCGAGCAGCAGGCCCCCCGTCGCGCACAGGAGCTGCTCGGCGCGGAAGTCCGCCGCCGTGGTGCTGACGCCCGCCCGGACCAGGCGTCCCTCCAGGGCCGCCGACGGGGCGGCGTGCCGGAACACGCGGTGGGCCAGCCCGCGCACGACC
This sequence comes from Kocuria sp. UCD-OTCP, assembly GCF_000349605.1. Taxonomy (NCBI): domain Bacteria; kingdom Bacillati; phylum Actinomycetota; class Actinomycetes; order Micrococcales; family Micrococcaceae; genus Kocuria; species Kocuria sp. UCD-OTCP. Next base: position 39,275 of record NZ_AOSQ01000026.1, on the reverse strand, counting down.
GGGTCCAGCCCCGCTGCGGCCCGGCCGGGTGTCCGGGCGGAGCGGCGCCCGGGGCGGGCGAGCAGCGCCGACTCGACCTCCACTGAGCGCAGCTGCGGGGCGATCCGGGTCGCGAAGGACGGCCGGCCGGTGACCCGGGCGCCGGTGAGCACCAGCCACAGCCCGGCGGCGTGCACCAGGCCGAGGAGCACCAGCAGGGCGGGGGTAGCACTCACCGCAGCACCCGCTCGGGCTCGGGCAGGGCGCCGATCCGCAGCATGAGGCGGTAGGCGATCGTGGAGACGAGCAGCCCGCCGATCAGCACCAGGGCGCCGGCCGGGGTGTCGTAGGCCCGGATCGCGGCGGGCTGGGTGGCCATCAGCGCCAGCACGATCCACGGTGCGGCCACCGCCAGCCGGGCGGCGTTGACCGTCCAGGACTGCCGGGCCTCCAGCTCTCCGCGGGTGCGGGTGTTCTCCCGCAGGAACTCGGACAGCGTGCCGAGCAGCCGGCCGAGGTCGGTCCCGCCCACCTCCCGGGTCACCCGCAGGGCCTCGACGATGTTGTCGGCCACGGGGTCGGCCAGCCGGTCCTTGAGCAGGGTGAGCGCGCCCTGCAGCTGCCCCGAGGCGCGGTAGTCGGCGGCGAACCGGGCGAAGGCCGGGCGCACCGGCTCGGGTCCGCGGTACTGCAGCTGGATCAGCGCCTCGGGCAGGGACATCCCGGCCCGGATCGCCGAGCGCAGGTGGTCGACCACGTCGGGCCACACCTCGCGCAGGGCGGCCGCCCGGTGCCGGGCCCGGTGCTGGACCACCGCCAGGGGAACCCAACCGCCCAGGACGGCGGCGCACAGGCCGAGCACCGCCGCGCCGGTGACCGCGGCGACGAGCAGTCCGCTCAGCGTCCCGGCCGCGGCGCAGGCGGCCAGCAGTCCCGCCGGACCGACCCGGGCCAGGTCCGCGCGCAGCAGCAGCTCTCGCAGCCGGCCGGGCCGGCGCGGGCCGGCCGCGCGCGGCGCCTCCTCGGCCCAGCAGGACCACCAGAGCAGGAACACGCCCGCCCCCAGCAGCACGCCCAGCGCCGCGCTCACCGCGCTGCTCCGACCGGGCCGTCGTCCGCCAGCAGCTCGCTCACCCGGTGTCCGGCCCGCTCGAACTTCCACGCCGCCGGCGCCTCGGCGGCCACTGCCAGCAGGGCGCCGTCCGTCTCGGCGAAGACCGGGTACGTCTCGATCACGCCGTTCTCGACCCGGTTGCCGATCGCGAGGATCTCGCTCACCCGGCGGCGGCCGTGCCGGTCCCGGTGGCAGTGCACCACGAGGTCGAAGCACGAGGCCACCGTGGGCACCACGAACCCGGAGCTGATGTTCTCCCCCGCCAGCAGCGGCAGGGTGCAGATCTTGGTCACGGCGTCCCGGGCGGAGTTGGCGTGCAGGCTGCACATCCCCGGGAGTCCGCTGTTGAGCGCGATGAGCATGTCCAGGCTCTCCGCCTCCCGGACCTCCCCGACCACGAGCCGGTCCGGGCGCATCCGCAGCGCCTCCTTGACGAGCCGGCGCAGGGGGATCTCGCCCGTGCCCTCGAGATTGGGCTGACGGCACTGCATCCCCACGACGTCGCGCAGCGGGACCTGCAGCTCGAAGATCTCCTCGACCGTCACCACCCGCTCCCGGGGGCCGATCGAGGCGCACAGACAGTTCAGCAGCGTGGTCTTGCCCGCCTGCGTGGCGCCGGAGACGAGGATGTTGAGCCCGCTGGCCACGGCCGCGTCGAGGAAGCGCGCGGCGCGCGGCGGCAGCGCACCCAGCTCCACGAGGTCGTCCAGGCGCCGGGCCCGGGCCACGAACTTGCGGATGTTCACGGCCCAGTGCCGGCGCGTCACGTCCGGGATCACCACGTGCAGCCGGGACCCGTCCGGCAGCGCCGCGTCCACGAACGGGGAGGACAGGTCCAGGCGACGGCCCGAGGACTTGAGCATCCGCTCCACCAGGTTGCGGATCTGGGCCTCGGTCAGCACGAGGCTCGTCAGCTCGGACTCCCCGCCGCGGGCGGCGTAGACCTCCGCGGGGCCGTTGATCCAGATCTCCTCGATCCGCGGGTCGTCGAGCAGCGGCTGCAACGGGCCGAACCCGGCGACCAGGTCCAGCAGCACCCGCCGGGCGGCGTCCAGGTCCGCGAGGGCCGGCAGCACCCCGCGCGCCGAGCGCTGGTCGTAGTCGCGCACCGCGGCGTCCACCAGCTCCCGGGTCCGCTCCAGCTCGAGCACCGGGTCCAGGCCGCGGCGCCGGATGAGCTCGCGCACCTCGGCCTCGACCAGCCCGAGCGCGTCCTCGGAGAGCAGTGCCGTCATCCGTCCCCCTGCGCGTTCCCCGGCGCGGGATCCGCGCCGGCGGCGCTCCCCCCGGAGCGCATGCACAGGAACATAGGCCGATCCGATGTCGTCCCCACAACCCCCGTCCGGGCTCCTGTGGACAGCCGTCGCTGACCTGCGACGTTGTTCCCGTCCGGAAACACATGAAGTGTCACAGGATGCGGGCGCATGGAAACAGGTCGGCGGGGGCCACGTCCCGAAAGGGCGTGCAGGCCGGGCCGCCGGGCCGTAGGGTGGCGGGCGAACACGCTCCCCCCGGGCGTCCGCGTCACGGCACCACCCGTGCCGCACGCACTGCCCCCGATCGCAAGGACCGCCGTGACCCACGTGACCACCGAGCAGGGCGGAACACGCCCCGACGTCGCCGCTCGTCTCCGGGCGCTGCTCCGCGCGGGCGTCCCCTTCGCCGGGAACCTGCTCACGAGCGCGGCCGGAGCGGCCCTCGGCCGGCACCTGGTGGACCCGTCGCCGGTCCCGAGGGCAGCCGTGCCCCGGGACTGGCCGCCCGTCTTCGCGCACCGGGGCGGCGCCGAGGTCGCCCCGGAGAACACCCTCGAGGCGTTCCGGGCCGCCGCCGCCCTCGGGGACGTGGTGCTGGAGCTCGACGTGCAGGCCTCCGCCGACGGCACGGCCGTGCTGATGCACGACCTCACGGTGGACCGCACGACGGACGGGACCGGCGCCGTCGCGCTGATGTCCGCCGCGGAGCTCCAGCGCCTGGACGCCGGGCACGCGTTCACCCTCGACGGCGGGACCTTCCCGTGGCGGGGGCGCGGGGTGCACGTCCCGACGCTCGCGGAGGTCTACGAGGCGTTCCCCGAGCACCGCGTGGCGATCGAGCTCAAGGGCAACCGTCCCGGCGCCGAGGAGATCGTCTGGCGGGCCGTCCGGGCGGCGGGTGCCCAGGAGCGCACGCTCGTCGCGACGAACCGCACCGCCTCGATCCGGCGGTTCCGCCAGGTCTCGGGCGGGGCGGTCCCCACGGCGGCCTCCCCCACGGAGTTCGCGGCCTTCCGGCTGCTGTGCCTGCTGGGCCGGCACCAGCACCACACGCTCCCGTTCCAGGGCCTGCAGCCGCCGGACTCGCTCCTGGGACTGCGCGTGCTCACGCCCGCACTCGTGCGCAGCGCCCAGCAGGCGGGTCTGCGGGTGGACGTCTGGACCATCGACCGGGAGGACGACATGCGCCGCCTGCTGGGGTGGCGGGTGGACGGCGTCATGACGGACCGGCCGGACCTGCTGTCCCGGGTGCTCCGGGAGGCCTGATCCGCGCCGGGACCGGTCAGGCCGCGGGGCGCGGCGCCGGGGAGGTCTCGGCGAAGTCCCGCACCGAGGCGCGCTGGGCGTGCTCCGGGGCCGGGGCCCAGGGCCGCTCCGCCTCGGCGACCGCGATGTGCCGGGCCAGCCGGGTCACGTTGACCTCCTGCTGGCGGTTGCGCAGCGCGGAGGTGGCCTGGGTGATCATGAAGATCACCACGAAGCCGTACAGGACGAGGTCGGTGCCGCGTCCGATCCCGAAGAAGTGGGCCACGCCCGTGAGCAGGTCGGGGAAGAAGATGGACAGCGCCGCGAAGACGAAGAAGGCCAGGCCCACCACGCGGCGGATCGCCTGGTGCTTCGCGTTGGCCCCGCCGCGGATCAGGGCGAGCGCGCCGTAGCCCACGGCCAGGACCAGCAGGATCTGGACGGCGTAGATCATCGGACGGCTCTTCCCTTCGACGGTGCGGACGGGGTGCGGACTGGGTGCGGACTACTTGACGAACAGCTCGGCGAGGATGTTCACGCCGTTGAGCAGCGACTGCCCCTTGGACTTCGAGTAGTCCGTGTAGATGATCTCGACCGGGTGCTCGACCCAGCGGGGCCGGATGTCGGCCAGCTGGTTGACGATCTCCGAGGCGTGCGCCATCCGGTTCTGGGTCAGCCGGATCCGGGACAGGGTGCCCCGGTCGATGGCGCGCAGCCCGTTGTGGGCGTCGGAGAGGTCCATGCCGGTGGACAGCTTCGAGAAGAACGCGGCGGTGCGCAGCACGACCCGCTTGAGCGGGGAGATCCGGGTGCGCCCGTCGAGGAAACGGGAGCCGAGCACGACCTCGGCCTCGCCCGAGCGGATCCGCTCGACCATGTCCCACGCGTCGGTCACGCGGTGCTGGCCGTCGGAGTCGAAGGTGACCACGCAGTCCATCCCGGGGTCCTGCAGGGCGTACTCGAAACCGGTCTGCAGCGCCGCGCCCTGCCCGAGGTTGATGGGGTGCTGGACGACGACGGCGCCGGCCTCGGCGCAGATCCGGGCCGAGTCGTCGGAGGATCCGTCGTCGACGCAGACGACGTGCGGGAAGGTCTTCCGGAGCTCCTTCAGCACCTCTCCCACGACGGCCGCCTCGTTGTACACGGGCATGACGATCCACGAACGACTCACCCGGACATTCTCGCACAGCGCGCCGGACCCGCCCGTCAGGTCGGCGGCCGGACCCGGGCCGGCCGCTATGATCGACCCGACCCTTCCCCCCACCGTGAGGACAAGACCGTGCCCGCTGCCAGGCAGAGCCCCGCAGGACCGACGTGCTGACGGACTGGGGACCCCATCTGCCGGCGTTCCTGGTCCTGCTGGCGTTCCTGTGGCTGCCGGGGCTGGCGCTGCTGTGGGCCTTCGGGCAGCGCGGGGGCCGGATCCTGCTGACGGCACCCGTCTTCAGCGTCGCCGTCGTCGGGCTCACGGGCGTGGTCCTGGACCTGGCGGGCATCCCCTACGGCGCGCTCACCCAGGTGGCCGCCGCGGTGGTGCTGGCGGCGCTGGCGTGGCTGGTCGGCCGGCTCCTCCCCCGGGGCGGCCACGCGCCCGGCCAGCACGACGCCGGGGCGGACCCGGCGGAGCGCTCGGGCGGCGCGGGCCGCCGGCTCTTCCCGGCGGGCGCGGCCGCCGGGCTCGCGATCGGGGCGGTGCTGCTGGTGCGCCGGATGGCGTCCGTGATCGGGCACCCGGAGGCGATGGCCCAGCGCTGGGACAACATCTTCCACCTCAACGCCATCCGCTACGTCGTCGAGACCGGCAACGGCTCGACCCTGACCCTGAACCGGATGGTCAGCCCGGAGAGCACCATCGCGCTGTACCCCGCGGCGTGGCACCAGCTGGCGTCCCTCGCGGTGCCCCTGTCCGGGGACAGCGTGCTCGTGGCCCACAACCTGACGCTGCTCGCGGTGGGCGGGCTCGTCTGGCCCGCCTCGTGCATCTTCCTGGTCCGATGCCTCGTCGGCCCGTCCCCCGTCGCGGCCGTGGTCGCCGGCACGGCCGCCGCCGGGTTCAGCGTCTTCCCGCTGGGCCTGATGGCCTGGGGGCCGCTCTTCCCCAACATCCTCGCCCTGGCGCTCGCCCCCGTGTCCCTCGGCCTGCTCGTGCGGCTGCTCGGCCCCGGGGTGAGCGCGGACCGGACGGCGCGCACCCCGGACGCGGCCGGCCGGGTCCGGCTGGCCGCCAGCCTGGTGGTCACCCTCGGCGCGCTGTTCGTCTCCCAGCCCAACGCGTTCCTCGCCCTGCTCGTGGTCGCGGTCCCCCTGGCGGCCACGGCGTGGTGGCTCGGGCTGCGGGCGGCCGCGGGCGCCCGGCGCCGAGGTCCCGCCCTCGGGCTCGCCGCGGTCGCGGTCGTCGTGGTCACCACGTGGCTGCTCCTGTGGAACGTCCTGACCACGTCGTTCGTGTGGGAGCCGTCCACCACCCTGGCGCGGGCGGCCGGCGAGGCTCTGCTCTTCGGCTCCAACGGCCGGGAGGACGTGCCCTGGGTCCTCGTGCTGCTCACCGGGGCGGGAATCTACGCTGCCATCGCCCGGCGGAGACTGCGCTGGCTGGTCATCGCCCATCTGGTGCTCTCGTACCTCTATGCTGTGGCCGCCGCGGGCGAGGAGAGCCCGGTCCGGCAGTGGCTCGTGGGCGGGTGGTACACCGACTCGTACCGCCTCGCGGCCACACTCCCGCTGACGGCCGTACCGCTGATCGCCCTCGGTGCTGCCCATGTGGTGGGCAGCCTGGCCATCGGCATGACGGCACTGGCCTCGTTCACCGGCCGCCCCCGGGCAGGCCGAGCCGCCTATCCCGTCGCAGCGGTCGTGGTGCTGGGTCTCGCGGTGCCCTACTCCCAGGTCGAGTCCCTGACCCAGGCGACCCGATGGGGCAAGCAGTACTACGCATGGGAGGGGCCGGAAAGCATCCTCAACCAGGATGAGTACGCGTTGCTCCAGGACCTCGACGAGCTCACGGAGCCGGGGGACGTCATCGCGGTCAACCCGTGGAACGGTGGCTCCCTGGCGTTCGCGGTCGCCGAGCGGCCCGTCACCCAGTACCACGTCGAGTCACCCGGGGTCGAACTGCGCACGCTGGACCCGGAATTGAACGCCCTGGCCACGGGGATCGCCGACGCCACCCCGGACAGCCGGGCCTGCGCCGCCGCCGAAGAGCTGGACGTGCAGTGGGTCCTGGACTTCGGCACGCAGTTCATCATTCCCGGTGCCCGCCAGGCCGGTGAGTACGCGGACATCAACGCCGTCGACCCGCAGCTCGCGCCCGGTCTTGCGCTGGTCGAGCGCAACGGGCAGGCCGCGCTCTACGAGATCGTCGGCTGCGACGGCGCCTGAGCCTGCCGCGGGATCCCCGTCCTGCGACGGACGACGGGCCGCCCGGTTCCTCGCGGAGCCGGGCGGCCCGTCGTCGTCCGCGGACCGCGGGCAGGGAGGGCAGTCAGCCGGCGTTCTCCGCGGCGCGGAACTGCTCGATCACCTCGTCGATGGGCCCGTCGCTGCGGACCCGGCCGTGCTCGATCCACACCCCGCGGTCGCAGACCTTGCGGACCACGTCGAAGTCGTGGCTGACGACCAGCAGCGTCTTGCCCTCCTCGGAGAGCTCCTTGACCCGGCCCAGGCTCTTGCGCTGGAAGGGCTCGTCGCCCACCGAGAGGATCTCGTCGATGATGAAGATGTCCGGGTCGGTGAACACCGCCACGGCGAAGGCCAGGCGCAGGTACATGCCGGACGAGTAGAACTTCACCTCGGTGTCGATGAACTGCTCGATCTCGGAGAACGCCACGATCTGGTCGAACTTCCGGTCGATGTCCTCCTTGGACATGCCGAGGATCGCGCCGTTGAGGTACACGTTGTCGCGGCCGGTGAGGTCGGGGTGGAAGCCGGCGCCGACCTCGATCAGCCCGGCCACGCGCCCGTTGACCGTGAGCGAGCCCCCGTCGGGGCTCATCACGCCGGAGACCAGCTTGAGGAACGTGGACTTCCCGGAGCCGTTGAGCCCCACGAGCGCCACGCTCTCCCCCGGCCGGATGCTGAGGCTGAGGTCCTCGAGGGCGCGGAAGCGGTTGGAGATGTCCTGGCGCCGCCCCCGGGCGAGCCACATCACCGTCTCCTTGAGGGATCGGGCGTGGCGGAGCGAGAACTCCTTGGCCAGGTGCTCGGCCACCACGGCGGGCTCGGCCGGCGGGGTGGTGCGGTCGGTGCTCATCGTCACAGCTCCTGCGCGAATCGGCCCTCGAGGCGACGGAACAGCAGGTCGCCCAGGAACATGACGACCGTGACCACCAGCAGCGCCACCGGCGTCCAGAGGGAGAACAGGTGGGGCGGCACCTCGTGGGCGCCGGGGGTGGTGGTCGGCAGCCAGAACGCCGCGTGCGAGAGCTCCACGGCCACGGTCAGGGGGTTCAGCATGAACCCGGCGAACCACACCGGGCCCAGGACGTCCCGGACCATCGTCCACGAGTAGAGCACCGGGGCGGACCACGTGCTGACCATGACGATCAGGTCCACGAAGTTCTCGGCGTCGCGGAAGAACACGTTCGCCGCGCCGAAGAGCATGCCCAGACCGGCCCCCAGCAGACCCACGATCAGCAGCGCCGCGGGCACGGCCAGCAGGGAGATCCACGTGGGCGACCAGCCCACGATGAGGGCGGCCAGGAGCATGACCACCAGCTGCGGCATGAGGTGCACGCCGGCGACCCACACGGACGCCACGGGGAACATCTGCCGGGGCAGGTAGATCTTCTTGATCAGGCTCGCGTTGGCCACGATCGAGCGCGCCGCGTTGCCGAAGGACTCCGAGAAGAAGTTGATCAGGATGATCCCGGAGAACAGGTACACGGCGTAGTTCTCCATCCCCCGCTCCAGGCCCAGGAAGATGCCCAGGGCCACGTAGAAGACGACGAACTGGATCCCCGGCTTGACGTAGGACCACAGCAGCCCGAGGACCGTGCCCCGGTAGCGGATCTGCAGCTCCTTGTCGACCAGCAGCTTCAGCAGGTAGCGCTGGCGGAACACCGCCGGCAGCCCCGTCCCGGGGGACGGCCTCCGGACGACCGTGGCAGCCGGCATCAGGCGCCGATCTCCGAGTGCTCGCGGAAGGTCGCCTCCCAGGCCGCCATGGAGGTGACCTCCGGCAGCGCGGCCCGGTAGCGGCGGGACAGCTCCGGCCAGCGCAGGGCCAGCTGGGCGTGCAGGCGCAGGGACTCCGCCATCAGGGCGCGGGCCTCCCGGGGCGAGCGCTTGTACCAGGTGTAACCGGTGCCGTCCGAGGCGGAGACCAGGGCGCTGTCGTAGCGGGCCAGCCGCCACCACCGGGCGTCCTGGTAGGGCAGGTGCACCTGCGGGTGCTGCTCGGCCTGCTCCTGCGGGCGCACGGCGAGGTGGCGCACCACGGCGGTGGTCGCCGAGGTGAGCACCTTCAGCCCGTGCGGGGCGGAGAGCCGCCGGGTCCGCAGGGGCTTGGCCGACGCGACCGTGGGGTAGGCGTCCAGGTCCGCCTCGTAGACGGCGTCGGAGTGCTGGGTCATCATCCGGCGCACGTCGCGGATCCGCTGGGGCAGCAGCTCGTGCAGGGCCTCGGGCCCGGCCAGGACGTCCCGCAGGGCCAGGACCCGGGCCTCCTCCGCGAAGTACTGCATGGACAGCAGGTGCCGCAGGTCCTTGATCCCGTTGCGCCCGAGCACCTCGCCGCCGCGGTCGAACGGGGAGTGCAGCAGGGCGGCCACGAGCTGGTTGCGCTTGTGGAAGTACGCCTGCCAGCTGATGGTGTCGTCCTTGTCCGCCCAGGCCAGGTGCCACACGGCCACGCCGGGCAGGGACACGGTGCGGTAGCCGGCCGCCTTGGCCCGGATGCCGTACTCGACGTCGTCCCACTTGATGAACACGGGCAGCGCCAGGCCGATCTCGCGGACGACCTGCGTGGGGATCAGGCACATCCACCACGCGTTGTAGTCCACCTCGATGCGGCGGTGCATCCACGCGGTGCTGCGCAGGTTGCTGCGGCGGAAGTCGTGGCCGATCTCCACGCCCTCGCCCGCGGGGCCGTACTGGAAGCTGTACGGGTCCATGGCCTCGCCGAAGTTGTGGATCTTCGTCGGGTTGAGCAGGTCGATCATGTGCCCGCCGACCAGCGTGGGCCGCTTGCAGAAGTCGGCGAACACGCTGATCCGGCGCACGGCCTCGGGCTCGATCTCGACGTCGTCGTCCATGAGCAGCACGTAGGTGCTGTCGGCGCGCACGGCCTCGTACATGCCGCGGGCGAAGCCGCCGGCCCCGCCCAGGTTGCCCTGGTCGATGACGCGCAGCCGGTCGCCGAAGCGCTCCTGGACCTCGCTGAAGCCCGGCTCGTCGACGACCTTCTGGTTGCCCTGGTCCACGATCACGACCTGCGCGACCTGCGGCAGGTGCTCCCGCTGCTCGTCCAGGCGGCGGGCGTTGGTGAGGCAGTAGGAGGGCTTGTTCATGGTCGTGATCTGGAGGGTCACGGACCCCTCCGTGGTGCCGGTGCCGTCGCCCAGCCACTGGGCGCCCAGGACCTCGAGCTCCTGGTCCGCCGCGGTGGCGTCGAACCAGTACCACCCGCCGTCGGCGAAGGCCTTCAGCGGCAGCACGACCTCGGTCAGCCGCTCGGCGCCGGAGACCTCGTGCACCGACACGGGCACGGACTCGCCGCGCGCGTTGGAGCTGTGCACGTTCACCGAGCCGCGGCCCGTGGTGCGCACGCGCAGCACGACCTCGCGCAGGTGGGTGTTGTGCCGCCAGTAGCTGGCCGGGAACGCGTTGAAGTACGTGGCGAAGGACACGGTGCTGCGGGCCGGCACGCGCACGGAGGTGCGGCCGAGGATCGCCACGCCGCTGGCGGCCCCGGCGTCGGAGGCCACGTTGACCACGATCTGGGGCCGCTGCTCCTTCGTGTCCTCCTGCTGGGCGGCGGTGCCCGTGTCCGCCCGGGAGTCCAGGTAGAGGGGCTGGGTCGGGAAACGGTCCTTGGCCGGGAAGACGAGCTCCTGCAGCACCCGGTAGGAGGTGCCCTCGGTGCCGGTCCGTTCGGTGTCCTGGGTCGTCGCGGTCACGCGTCCACTCCCCCGCTCTCGATGGTGGCCCCGCCGGTGAAGTGGGGCTTGAGCTTGTTGTCGACCATGGACAGCGCGGCCCCGATGGCCATGTGCATGTCCAGGTACTTGTAGGTGCCGAGGCGGCCGCCGAACAGGACCTTGTCCTCGCCGCGGGCGAGGTCGCGGTACTTGAGCAGCTTCTCGCGGTCCACCGAGGTGTTGACCGGGTAGTACGGCTCGTCGCCCTTCTCCGCGAAGCGGGAGAACTCGCGCATGATCACCGTGGCGTCCGTGGTGTAGTCCCGCTGCGGGTAGAAGTGGCGGAACTCCAGGATCCGGGTGAAGGGGACGTCGGGGTCCGGGTAGTTGATCACCGGGGCGCCCTGGAAGTCCTCGATCGGCAGGACCTCCTGCTCCAGGTCGATGGTCCGCCACGAGAGGTCGCCCTCGGCGTAGTCGAAGTACCGGTCCACGGGGCCCGTGTAGACGACCGGGACCTGCCCGGAGACGGCGGAGCGGGAGTAGTCGTGGCCCTCGTCGAAGAAGTCGGTGTCCAGCCGGACGTCGATCTTGGGGTGGTCCGCCATGCGCTCGAGCCACGCGGTGTAGCCGTCCACCGGCAGGCCCTCGTACTTGTCGTTGAAGTACCGGTTGTCGTAGGTGTAGCGCACGGGGAGCCGGTTGATGATCGAGGCGGGCAGGTCCTTGGGGTCCGTCTGCCACTGCTTGCCCGTGTAGTGCTTGATGAACGCCTCGTAGAGCGGCCGGCCGATGAGCTGGATGCCCTTGTCGTTGAGGTTCTGCGGGTCCGTCCCCGCGAGCTCCCCGGCCTGCTCCTGGATCAGCGCCCGGGCCTCGGCCGGCGAGTACGCCGCGCGGAAGAACTGGTTGATCGTGCCGAGGTTGATCGGCATGGGGAAGACCTCGTCGTGGTGCCGGGTGTAGACCCGGTGCACGTAGTCCGTGAAGTCGGTGAACCGGTTCACGTAGTCCCAGACCCGCTCGTTGGAGGTGTGGAACAGGTGGGCGCCGTAGCGGTGCACCTCGATCCCGGTCTGGGGCTCGTTCTCCGTGTAGGCGTTGCCACCGATGTGGTGCCGCCGGTCGATGATGGCCACGTCGAGGCCCAGCTCGTTGGCGGCCCTCTCGGCCACGGTCAGGCCGAACAGGCCGGACCCTACGACGACGAGATCTGCGTTCACGGGCTAACTCCTGGGGTTGGTGTCCTGGTGGGCCCGGCCGGCGTCCGGCCGGTGAGGGGGCGGCACGGGCGCGCCGGGCGTGCGCTGCGTACCAAAGTACCTGATCAGTCGGGGAAGCCCTGGAGCAGCCACTCGGCGGCGAGGCGACCGGAGGCCGCCAGGGAGGCGTTCTCGGCCGCCCATGCGGCCCGGCGGCGGCGCTCCCGGTCGTTGTCCTCGGCCAGCGCCGGGTCGAGCCGGCGGTCGAGGGCGGCGATCATGGCCTCGGCCACCGCGTCGGCGTCGTGGTCGACGGCCGCGCCCAGGCCGTTGTCCTGCACGAGCTCGGCCGCGACCCCCGCCCCCGCGTAGACGACCGGCGTCCCGCACGCGGCGGCGGCGTAGATCTTGGTGGGCTTGGTGAAGTCGTAGCCGATGCCCGGGAGCACCGCGCCCAGGGCGGCGACGGCCCCCCGGGTCCACTCCGCGGTCTCGGCGGCGGGACGCAGCCCCTCGAAGAGCACGCTCCCCGGGGCGAGCCGCTCGGCGATCTCCTGGACGCGGTCGATGTCGGAGCCCCTGCCGAAGAAGCGCAGGCGGGCGTCGGGGTGGGCCTCGAGGACGCGGGGCATGGCGCGGACGAAGACGTCGGCGCCCTGCCACTCGGACATCGACCCGGCGTAGACGAAGTAGGGGGCGCCGGGCTCGGCCACCGGTCCGTCGGGGCGGAAGACGTCGGTGTCGATGCCGTTCTCCGCCACGAGCACCTTCTCCCAGGCCACGCCGGTGACGGACTGCAGCTCGCGGCCCATGGCCTCGGACACGGTGAGCACGCCCGCGGCCCGCCGGGCCGCGAGGGTCTCCATGACGCGCATGGCCCGCTTCACCGGCGCGGAGACCTCCATCTTCTCGGCGGCGGTGGTCCAGATGTCGGGGGCGTACCAGACGTAGGGACGGCCCCGCAGGAGCGAGGAGACGAGCACGGCCATCCCCGTGGTGGGGGGCGGTTCGCTGACCACGAGGTCGGCCGGGGTGGCCAGCAGCCGGAAGAGGACGGGGACGTCGAAGCTGAGGTACTGGACGATCCCGCGCACGTAGTCGAACCGGTCGCGCAGGACGGGCCACCGGCGCACGTCGTAGGGCTCCGGCTCGATGACGGACCCGGCGGGCGGGCGCGTGGTGAGGACCGTGACCTCCGCCCCCGCCTCGGTCAGGCCACGGGCCAGGGCCCGCAGCCGGAAGGACGCGGCGGCCGGCTCGGGGGCGAAGATGCGGCTGACGATGACGATGCGGCGGGGAGTCACGGGACCACCTGTTCGGAGCTGCTCGACGGGAGGGGACGGAACGGACGGGGGCCGGGCACGACGACGGCGGGCACGGGCGCTCCAACTGTACTGGTCCTGCCCGGCCGTCCCGGGCGGGCGCGCCCCGGGGCCGCGGGGACCGGCCGGGCGGACCCGCTCACCGGACGGTGCGGCTGGTCCACGCCAGCACGCCCGGCCGGAAGAGCAGGACGAGGACGAGGACGGCCGGCACCGCCGTCGCGAGCCCGGGCCCCCACTGCCCCGACCGGAGCAGGGGGTAGGCGAGCACCAGGAGGAAGAGCTGGACCACGAGCGCGGCCGCGCGGGGCCACCGGAAGCCGCGCCAGAGGCCCCGGCCCACGCGCAGCAGCCACAGGGCGCCCCCGGCGAAGACCGCCGCGAGGAAGACCGTTCCGCCCACGGTCAGGGGCTCCTCGAACAGGAGGGACCAGACCAGCCGCAGGGCGGCCCCGGCGAGGACCAGGGCCTCGAGCAGCACCACGCCGGTCAGGACCGCGACCGCGCGGGGCCGGGCGTCCCGGGAGGGGGTGGGCATGGGGTTCTCCTTCCGGCCGGGCGGCGGGCCCCGGCGCTCCCCGCCACCCTAGTCCGCCCGCCGCCGGCGCGGCCCGCCGTGCGGATCGTGCGGCGGCCCGCCCCGGGCGTCCTGTGAGCAACGCCTCACCGACCCGGCTGTGACGCGCCACCCAAAGCCCTTGTCCGCACCCCTCCGGCGTGGGAAGGTAGACGTCAGTTCTTCACAAGGCCCGTGCGAATGGGCCTTTTCTCTTGTCCCGGACGCGGCCGCCGCAGGATCCTTCTGCCCTGCCCCGACGGGACCCACCCTTGAAAGGAGCGATCGCTGACCATGGATTGGCGTAGTCGCGCAGCATGCCTGGAGAAGGATCCCGAGCTGTTCTTCCCCGTGGGCAACACCGGACCTGCTCTCCTGCAGATCGAGGAGGCGAAGGCCGTGTGCCGCAGCTGCCCGGTGATGGACACCTGTCTGCAGTGGGCCCTCGAGTCCGGCCAGGACGCGGGCGTCTGGGGCGGGATGAGCGAGGACGAGCGCCGCGCCCTCAAGCGCCGCGCCGCCCGCGCCCGCCGCGCCTCCTGAGCGCTCCGCTCGCACCGAGGACCGGGAACCCTGCGGGGTCCCGGTCCTCGCCGCTTCCCGGGCCCTCGCCGGATCAGTCGTCGAGGCGGGCGCACACCGTCACCTCGGTGCCCCCGCCCTGCCGCGGTTCCCAGCGGATCCAGCCCCCGAGCTCGCCCGCCACGAGGGTGCGCACGATCTGCATCCCGAGCCCCTCGCCGCCGCCCGCCCTGCGGAAGGCGCCGACCCCGGACTCCTCGATGACCACGTCGCCCATCCCGGCGCCGTCGTCGCTCACCACCACCTCGAGCAGCTGACCGGCGCCGTCCTCGTCCTGCACCCTGGACGCCTCCAGGGTGACCGTGCCGGTCCGCCCGGCGAGGCCGTGCTCGACCGCGTTCGTGACGAGCTCGTTGATCACGAGCGCCAGTGGGGTGGCCAGGCGGGTCGGCAGCTCCCCGAACTCCCCGATGATCCGCGTGTGCACCGTCTGCTCGGGCGCGGCCACCTCCGCCGCGAGCCGGAACTGCCGGGCGATGAGCTCGTCGAAGTCCACGTTCTGCGTGAACCCCTGGGAGAGCGTCTCGTGCACCATCGCGATGGTCGCGACCCGGCGCATGGCCTGCTCCAGCCCGTGCCGCGCCTCGTCCGTGGTCATCCGCCGGGCCTGCAGGCGCAGCAGCGCGGAGACCGTCTGCAGGTTGTTCTTGACGCGGTGGTGGATCTCCCGCACGGTCGCGTCCTTCGAGACGAGCTCCAGGTCCCGGCGGCGCAGCTCGGTGACGTCCCGGCAGAGCAGCACCGCGCCGAGCCGTCCGGACCGGTCCCGCAGCGGGACGGAGCGGAAGTTCACGCTCACGCGCGCGCCCTCCACCTCGCTGCGCCACGCCGTCCGGCCGCTGAGCACGGGGGCGAGGGTCTCGTCCGAGTCCGCCCCCGGCACCAGCACGGGAGGCACGAGGTCCATGAGCCGCTCCCCGAGCAGCTCCCCGTCGATCCCCAGCCGGCGCAGCGCCGACTCCGCGTTGGGCGAGACGTAGGTCACGCGGTCCTCGGCGTCGAGCCGGATAGCGCCGTCCCCGACGCGCGGGGCGCCGCGGCGCGAGCCCGTCGGGGCGGAGAAGTCCGGCCACAGGCCCTCGTTGGCCATCCGCAGCAGCGCGTCGGCGGTCTCGCGGTAGACGATCTCCTGCCGGGAGACCACCTGACCCGGTGCCCGTCCGGCGTGCAGGGTCAGCAGGGCGAGCGTCCGCCCCTTGCGCACGAGCGGGACCACCTTGACCGGGCCGGAGGCACCGGCCCCCTCCCCCGACGGGCGCACCCGCTCGATCCGCCGGCCGACCCAGGCGGCCCGCAGGGGCCCGCTCAGCTCGTCGGGCAGCAGCTCGCCCACCATGTCCTTGTGGAAGACCGTGGGACCCGTCGCCGGCCGCACGTGGGCGAGCACCCGGAACGAGCTGCCGGGGGCCGGCATGCCTCGCCCGTTGCCGCTGCCCGCGGCCGGGATGTAGTCGGCCGGGAAGCTGAGGATCAGGTCGCCGAAGGCGAGGTCGGAGATGAGCTGCCAGTCCCCCACGAGCAGGTGGAGCCACTCGTAGTCCCCGGGCCCGAAGTCCTTGGTGTCCCTGAGCGGTTCCGTGAACGCCACGTCGCCTCCGGTGGTCGCAGGTGGGGAGGGGCCGGACGGCGCCCCCGCGATCAGCGCCGCAGCCAGGCCCCGATCCTGCCGCCCAGCCTAGTACCGCGCACAAGCGGGTCCTCGTCCGCCCCCGCCTCCCCGGGCTCGGCGAGCACCCGGCCGGCCAGCTCCCGGATCGCGGCCCGCACGGAGGATCCCGCCGCGGTCTCCGCGAGGACGGCCCCGGCCAGCAGCGCCTCGTCGCAGGTCTCCGGGTCCCACGGCACGAACAGCTCGACCGACGGGCCGGAGCCGAACCGCGCCCACGCCTCCCGGACCCCCAGCTCGGGTGAGCGTCCCGCCGCCGAGCGGCGCAGCTTGTTGACGGCGACGACGAGCCGGGCCCCGGGCGCGGCCGCGGCGACGTCCGGCAGCGCCTTCAGCAGCCTCGGCACGCCGATGGTGTCCGCGGCGCCCACGGCCACCACCACGTCGGCGCGCTCCAGGACCGTGAGGGCCGCCGCGTGCCGGCGGGGAGCCATGGTGTCGACGGTGAGCTCCTCGTCGGCCTCCAGCGCGAAGCCGCAGTCCACCACCGTGGTGCCGAACTCCTGCACCGAGCGCTCCAGCACCGCCGCCACGGCGCTCGAGCGCAGCTCCGGCCAGCGGTCCTGACGGGTCAGCCCCGTGAGCACCCGGACGGTGCGCCCGGCGACGGCCACGTCGGCGGCCGTCCGCCGCAGGTTCACCCCGTCCAGCCGCCCCTGGTCGGCGAGCCGGCACGCCTGGGCGAGACCCGCCGCCTCGTCCAGCATCCCGAGGGCCGCGGCCACCGAGGGTCCGTAGGTGTCCGCGTCGACGAGTGCGGTGTCCTGCCCCAGGAGCGCGAGCTCCGCGGCGAGGTTGACGGCCACCGTGGTCCGGCCCGGCGCTCCGGTGGGCCCCCACACCGCCACGATCCGCCCGGCGCCGCGGGGTGCCGGGGACTCGGCCCCGTCGCCGTCCTCCCCCTCCTGCGGGTGCCCGCCGGCCGCGGGGGCGGGCGCGCCGGGCACGGCGGCGGTTCCGTCGGCGCGGCCCGCCGCGACGACGTCGGCGTAGCCCACCCCGCTCGGTGCGCCCGACGCGGCGGCGACGGCCTCCTCGACGAGGCGGGCGGCGTCCTCGGGGGCCGCCCGCTCCGGGACGACCACGGCGCCGAGACCGGCGAGGCGGCGGTGGTCGTGGCCCTCCAGCACCAGCAGCGCCGCGCCGCCGAGCCGGATCTGCTCGAGCAGGCTCGCCGTGAGGTCCTCGGCGCCCTCCGCCACGAGGGCGGCCCGGCCGAGTCCGGCGCGCGCCGCGGCCAGCAGCTCCGTGAGGTCGAGGCATCGGCGGACCACCGTGACCGGTCCGTGCAGCCGTTCGATGCCGTCGACGAGGGGCCAGGTGGAGACCCCCAGGGCCATGACCGGGAGGACCATCACCGGCCGCCCGCGGGATTCCACACGAGCGTGACGCGGGCGTCGTTGCCGAGCGCGTCCACGAGCTCCTCCATCGGGTCCTCCTCGACCAGGACGTGCACCACGGTGCCGCGGCCCGCGCCGAGGGCGGTCTGCTCCGTCTGCACGCCGGCGATCTCGGCCGCCGGGAGCAGCAGGCGGGCCGGCTCGTGGCCGCGGCCGGAGGGCTTCTGGGCGGCGACCCAGACGTCCACGCGCGTTCCCGCCCCGGCGTCCTGGGGCAGCGGATGGTCCACCGGGACGGCGACCGGCTTGCGGTCCAGCCGGTCCGCGGTGCCCAGCGCGGACCCTGGCAGCAGCTGGCCCGCCGGGATCCGCTGCGTCGCGACCGTGCCCGGCCCCGGTGCCGCGTCCGCAGGGACGTAGAGGTCCGCCGCGTCCTGCAGCCGGACGTCGACGGCCACCAGGTCCTCCCCGGTCACGTCCTGGCCGACCTCGATGTCCCGGGCGGCCGCCAGGTAGGGGTCCGTGCGGTTCGTGGCGGTGACCACGGCGGTCACCCCGGCGACGGAGAGCAGCACGAGCAGCAGCCCGGTGAGCAGCCTCGGGTCCCGCCAGGTCGGTCTCCGGAACCGGGCCGACGGGGCGTCCGTGCCCCTGACCGTGCCGCTCATCGGCGACCGCCTCTCTCGTTGCCCGCACGGCCGTGGGGACCGTGCTCGTGGCCCACATTCTGCCCGCGGCCGTGGTGCCCCGGGAACCGGTCGGTGCACAACTGGGGACAGGAGGCGCGCCCCGGCCACCCGTGCCCGCCCGGGGCGGGCGGTGGCGACGCCGCATGTGGACGGGGAGCCGTTGCGCCTCTTCGGTGGCAGACTGGAACGGGAGAGCAACCACGAGCAAGGAGGCGGAGGATGGCGCAGCAGCGCTTCCTGACCTTGGCGGACGTCGCCGAGATCCTCAACATCTCGGCGACGCAGGCGAGGGCTCTCGTGCGCAGCGGGGAGCTGCCCGCCATCCAGGTGGGCGGCCGCGGCCAGTGGCGCGTCGAGACCGCCAAGCTGGAGGAGTACATCGCCCGCGGCTACGAGCGGACGGCGGAGGCGGTGCGCTCGGGCGCGCTCGACTGATCCACCGGGACGCCGCCGCCGACCGTCTCACCCCGCCGTGAGCGAGGAGACGCAGACCAGCGCGGGGAACGGCACGGCGCGCAGCGCGGTCACGCTGCCCCGTCTGCGGTAGTCGTCGTCGGGGTGCAGGGCCAGGTCGAAGAAGTCCGCGCCCACCTGGTCGACCGTCCCCTCGAGCTCGCCCAGCGGTCCACCGCCGGCGAGCCGGATCCGCACCCCGGCCCTGGCCCGGGCCAGGGCGCGCAGCGCGTGCCCCAGGCCGAGCCGCAGGGCCAGCGGGTCGTCACCGGGCGCCCACCCCCGGCCGAGGGACTCCCACCACAGGACGGCTCCCAGCGGCACCAGGTGCTCGGTGCCCCGGTCCTCGAGGACGACCCAGCCGGCGCCCACCGTGCGCACCCGGCCCTCGAGCGGGACGGCACCGGTGAGCAGGGCCCGAACGGGTTCGCCCTGCCGGAGGCGCAGCCGGTCGGTCAGGCGCACCCGGGAGTACTCCGCGCGGGCCTGCTCCGCCGCCTCCTCCTCCACGCCCTGCTGGTGCGCGGAGGCCAGCTGCGCCTCCAGGTCCGCGAACAGCTGCTCCCAGCGCACTGCAGGGCCTCCCCTTCCGGCTCCCGGGCCGTCCGGTCGCGCAGGGCCTCAACGTAGGCGTCCGCCCTGCCCTCGTCAAGGAACGTCATGTCCACCGCGGGCCGCTGAGACCTTTACACCGGCACCCAGGGGGTGCTAGCAATGCTTCACGACGTCAAACAGCAACAAATGCTGTCAAACGACATGAAAGCTCACTTTCAGGGAGATCAGATGATCGGCACCCCAGGATCTGCGAGCACCGCGTCCGCTCCGCTGTGGTCTGTGCTCCTGGTGCCCGCCCTGGGTGCGGCCACCGCGGCCTGCGGCGCAGCCCTGGCCGGTGCGGGCGGCGTCCGCACCGGCGGGGGCCCGGACACCGGGGCGCTGATCGGGCTCGCGGCGGCCGTGCTCGGCTGCGCCGTGGTGGCGGCCTGGATCCTGGCCACCGCCCTGGCGGTGCTCGCGGTGCTGGCAGGTCACCACCGCTGGGAGCGCCTGGCCGGGATCTGCGGGCGGTGCTCCCCCGCCCTGCTGCGCCGCGCGGCGGCCACGGCACTGGGCCTGCAGCTGCTCGCGGCCCCGGCGGCGGTCGCCGTCGATGCACCCTCCCCGTTCTGGGGCGCCGGGGCGTCCGCGCAGGAGCCGGCCCCCGCCGCGGAGGGGACGACGTCCGCCCCGGAGGAGACGACCCCCGCCCCGGAGGCACCGGGCCCGGCGCCCGCCCCCGGTGCCGGACCCCGACCCGGCCCCGACCGCGAGCCCGTCCCGGGCGGGGAGTCCGCCCCCGCGCCGTCGACGGATCCGGATCCCTGCTTCCCGCAGACCGGCCCCTCGGTGGCGGAGCGCACAGTGGACGGCGCCGTCACGGTCGTGCGCGGGGACACTCTGTGGTCCCTGGCCGCCGCCCACCTGGGCCCGGAGGCCTCCGACCAGCAGGTCGCCCGTGCATGGCCCCGCTGGTACGAGCTGAACCGGCCGGTGCTCCCGGACGGACCGCACCGGCTCCTGCCGGGTCAGCGGCTCGTCGTGCCCGGCGCCGGGGGGCCCTGACCCGCCCCGGCTCCGCGGCACCCCACCATCGACCCACCGCAGCACCGTTCCCAGGAGGCCCGTCATGAACGCACCCACCGCCGGTTCCGACCCCGTTGCCCGTCCGCTCGCGCCCGAGCGCGGACGCCCGGCGGCCGGGCCCTCCGCCCGCCGGGGGCGCCCGGCGCCGCCCACGGCCCCCGGCGGCTACACGTGGGGCGCCACGCGTGTGCTGGGCCACGACGCCGAGGACGAGCTGGGCCGGGTGACGGCCCTGGCCCGTTCCATCGGCCAGGCGGCCGTGGAGGTGCTGGGCGGGAGCCGGCCGGCGGCACAGCTGGGCCGCTGGACCACCCCGGAGATCGTGGAGCGCTTCCAGCAGCGCGCCGACATGCTCCGGCTGCTCCAGGAGCAGTTCGAGGGCAAGGCCGCGCTGCAGGAGCTGCACCGGAACCCCCACGTGCGCAGGTGCCGGGTCTGCCGGGTGGGCCGCGGGGTCTACGAGGTGGCCCTGGTGGTGGTCGAGCCGAGGCGCAGCCGGGCCGTGGCCATGCGGGTGGAGCGGCTGGGGCGGGGCTGGAGCGTGACGCAGCTCGAGGTCGGCTGACCCCGCCTCCCCGCCCCGGCGCGTTCGACCCCGGCGGACCGAGTCCCCGGCAGGCTCAGCCCCCGGCGGACTCAGCCTGGGGAGGAACCTGTCCTCGGCGGGCTCAGCCCTCCGCGGACTCGGCGCTGGCGGCCCGGGCGCGGGCCCGGCGCCCGGCCCGGTTGGCGGACTCCGCGGCGGCGTCCGCGTCGTCCTCGCCGCGGCCCGCCGCGGTGGGCTCCGTGCGGGTCTGCGTGCCGCCGGTCTCAGCGGGCGCGGTGTACTGCAGGAAGCTGGGCTGGCGCGGGATCTGCAGGTCGACGGGCCCGCCGTCGGCGCCCACGCGCTGGCGGCGGATCTCCATCCGGTACAGGGTCGAGACCGTCTCCTCGCGGATCGCGCCCATCATCTCCTGGAACATCGCGTAGCCCTCGCGCTGGTACTCCACGAGCGGGTCGCGCTGGGCCATCGCCCGCAGGCCGATGCCCTCCTTGAGGTAGTCCATCTCGTAGAGGTGCTCGGGCCACTTGCGCCCGATGACCGACAGCAGCACGCGCCGCTCCAGGTTGCGCATGGCCTCCGCGCCCACCTCCTCCTCCCGCTGGTCGTAGACGAGGCGGGCGTCCGAGAGGATCTGCTCGCGCAGGAACTCCGCCGTGAGCCGCGTGCGGCCCCCGGCCTCCTCCACGACCTCGTCGACCGACAGGGTCACGGGGTAGATGGTGCGCAGGGACTCCCACAGGCCGTCGAGGTCCCAGTCCTCGGGGTGGCCGACCGCCGTGCGGTCCTGGACCGTGGAGGTGACCACCTCGTCGACGAACTGGACGATCTGCTCCTGGAGGTCGTCGCCCTCGAGGACCCGGCGGCGGTCGCGGTAGACCGCCTCGCGCTGGCGGTTGAGGACGTCGTCGTACTTGAGGACGTTCTTGCGCTGCTCGGCGTTGCGCCCCTCGACCTGGCTCTGCGCGGAGGCGATGGCGCGGGAGACGATCTTGTGCTCGAGCGCGGTGTCGTCCGGCGCCCCCGCCATGAGCCGCTGGGCGGCACCGGCGTTGAACAGCCGCATGAGGTCGTCCGCGAGGGAGAGGTAGAAGCGGGACTCGCCCGGGTCCCCCTGCCGCCCGGAGCGCCCGCGCAGCTGGTTGTCGATGCGCCGCGACTCGTGGCGCTCCGTGCCCAGGACGTAGAGACCGCCGACGTCGACCACCTCCTGGTGCTCGGCGCGGGTCTCCTCCTCGCAGCCGGCCACCACGTCCGGCCACACGCGCTCGTACTCCTCCGCGTCCCGCTGCGGGTCCAGGCCCTTCTCCCGCATCCGGTCCACGGCGTTGAACTCGGCGTTGCCGCCGAGCATGATGTCGGTGCCGCGGCCGGCCATGTTGGTGGCCACGGTCACCGCGCCCTTGCGGCCGGCCTGCGCGACGATCGCGGCCTCCCGGGCGTGGTTCTTCGCGTTGAGGACCTCGTGGCGGACGCCGCGCTGGGCGAGCAGCTTGGAGAGGTACTCGCTCTTCTCGACCGACACGGTGCCCACGAGGACCGGCTGGCCCTTCGCGTGCCGCTCCTCGATGTCCTTGACCACCGCGGCGAACTTCGCGACCTCGTTCTTGTAGACGAGGTCGGGGCGGTCGATGCGGACGAGGGGGCGGTGCGTCTCGATGGACACGACGCCCAGCCCGTAGGTGTTCATGAACTCCGCGGCCTCCGTCTCGGCGGTGCCGGTCATGCCCGCGAGCTTCTCGTAGAGGCGGAAGTAGTTCTGCAGGGTGACCGTGGCGAGGGTCTGGTTCTCCGCCTTGATCTCGACCCCCTCCTTCGCCTCGATGGCCTGGTGCATGCCCTCGTTGTAGCGTCGGCCGGCGAGGATGCGCCCGGTGTGCTCGTCGACGATCATGACCTCGCCCTTGAGCACCACGTAGTCCTTGTTGGCGCGGAAGAGCTCCTTGGCCTTGATGGCGTTGTTGAGGAAGCCGATGAGCGGGGTGTTCTGGGCCTCGTAGAGGTTGTCGATGCCGAGCCAGTCCTCGACCTTCTCGATCCCGGACTCGAGCACGCCGACCGTGCGCTTCTTCTCGTCCACCTCGTAGTCGGTGCCCGCGTCGAGCCGCTGCACGAGGCGGCCGAACTCGGTGTACCACCGGTTGGCCTCGCCGGAGGCGGGCCCGGAGATGATCAGCGGGGTGCGGGCCTCGTCGATGAGGATGGAGTCCACCTCGTCGACGATCGCGAAGCTGTGGCCGCGCTGCACGAGCTCCTCGGGGCTCCACGCCATGTTGTCGCGGAGGTAGTCGAAGCCGAACTCGTTGTTCGTCCCGTACGTGATGTCGGCGACGTACTGCTGGCGGCGGGTCGCCGGGTCCTGGTTGGCCAGCACCACGCCGGTCTCCATGCCCAGGAACCGGTAGACGCGCCCCATGAGGTTGGCCTGGTACTCGGCCAGGTAGTCGTTCACGGTGACGACGTGGACACCCTTGCCGGAGAGGGCGTTGAGGTAGGCGGGGGCCGTCGCCACGAGGGTCTTGCCCTCGCCGGTCTTCATCTCGGCGATGTTCCCGAGGTGCAGGGCGGCGCCGCCCATGAGCTGGACGTCGTAGTGGCGCTGGCCCAGGGTGCGGGACGCGGCCTCCCGGACCACGGCGAAGGCCTCGGGCAGCAGCCGGTCCAGGGACTCGCCGTCGGCGACCCGGGCGCGGAACGCGTCCGTCTCGGCGCGCAGCTCCGCGTCGCTGAGCTCCCGGAAGCCGTCCTCGAGGCTGTTGATGGCGGTCGTGTAGGACCGCAGCCTCGTCAGGACCTTCTTGTCTCCGGTCCTGAGGACTTTCTCCAGGAATGACGCCACGTGCACACGCTCCTCGTGTTCGACTGCCGTGCTGGGACTGATGGGGGGGGTGTCCGGCACCCACTCCAGTCTACGGGAGCCGGTGCCGGTCTCCGGGCGCGGACGAGCCCGGTGGCCGCGACCACCGGGCTCTTCCGGGGCGGGACCCGGCCGGCACCCAGCCGGGCGGGCCCGCCGTCACGGGGTGGGGTCAGCCGGCGGGCTCGGGCTGGTAGGCCCGGACGCTCTCCTCGGACTCCTCGCCGTTCTCGCTCAGGCTGATGACGCCGTAGCTCCAGCCCTTGCGGCGGTAGACCGCGGAGGGCTCGCCGGTCTCCTTGTCGACGAAGAGGTAGAAGTCGTGGCCGACGAGCTCCATGTGGTCGACGGCCTCGTCGACGCTCAGCTCGGAGGCCGGGAAACGCTTGCGCCGGATCTCGACGGGGGTGACCGCGTCGGTGAGGCTCACGCTCTGGTCGAACGCCTCCTGCTCGGCGGTCGCGAGCTCCGCGGCGGTGGTGTAGATGGGCCCGGAACTGGGGACCACGGGCAGGGCGCCGGTGGCCTCGTGAACGGCCGTGGGACGGTGGGCGCCGCGGTGCACCTTGCGGCGGTCGCGGGCCCGGCGAAGGCGCTCGAGGAGCTTGCTGTAGGCCTCGTCGAAGGCGGCGAACTTGTCGTCGCCGCGCGCCTCGGCCCGCAGGACGGGGCCGCGTCCGGAGACCGTGATCTCCACGCCCATCCCCTGGTGGCCGGGCAGCGCGTGGTCCTTGGTGACCTTGACATCAATGCGCTGGACCTTCTCGCCCAGCTCCTCGAACTTGACGACCTTCTCGGCGGCGTACTCCTTGAACCGCTCCGGTACGGCGACGTTGCGCCCCATGACGTTCAGTTCCATGATGCCCTCCAAATCTCGGGGGTGACGTGGGCGGATGGGGCCGCCCACCCGGGAGGATTGTTGCGTCCCGTGACTCAACGTTAGTTGAATCACACGGGATATTCACCCGGCCGGGCCGGACCCGAATCAGCGGTGAGCGGAACTGCCGGCGGCCGCACGGCGGCGAGCACCACCGCCCCGAGCACCTCGGCCCCGCCGGCCCGCAGTGCGCGGGCCGCCTCGCCGAGGGTCGCCCCCGTGGTGAGCACGTCGTCGACGACGACGCACCGGGCGCCGTTTTCGAATCGGTTTTCTGCAGGAGGACNCGAGATGTGCGGACGTGACTGGAGTTCAGACGTGTGCTCTTCCGATCCCCAGCCGCTTCTGCGCCGGCCCGGTCAGCGAGGCCCCGGCCGCCCGGTGCCGCAGCCCGCGGCTGACGAGCGTGCCGGCAGGGAGCGCGCCGCGGCGCGCGCAGTCCTCGAGCAGCAGCCGCACGGGGTCGAACCAGCGCCGCCGCAGGGCCGCGGGGCTGGTGGGCACCGGGACGAGCAGCACGGGCCCCGCCGGCCAGCCTGGGGCGGCCGCGTGCAGGGCCGTGGCCAGGCAGGCGGCGAGCACGGGGACCAGGTCGGTGCGCCCGGTGCTCTTGAGCGCGAGCAGACAGGTGGCGAGTCCGTGGGCGTAGCGGCCGGCGGCGACGACGGACAGCGGCGGGTCGAGCAGCGGTGCGGCCGAGGACGCCTCGAAGGGGCGGGCGCAGGACCGGCGCAGCACCAGGCGGCAGGCACGGCACAGCGCGGTGCCCGGGGCGCGGCACACGGCGCACTCCACGGGCAGGAGCACCTCGGCGGCCTCGGCCAGCCGGTCGAGGGCGCGGGCGGCCGCCCGGTCGAGGGCGCGGGCGGTGGGCGGGGTCGCGGGCATGCGGCCATCCTGGCCCGTGCCGGACGGCCCGGCCGGGGTGCGGCCGAGGATCCGGACGGCCGGGGCTGTGGACCGCGGTCGGGCCCGGCGGGTGGTCAGCCGGCGAACGCCGTGTCCAGGACGTCCTCGCTCTGCGGCGCCCAGGCGTTGCCGGTGAGCATGTGCAGCGTGCCGCCGGCCACGGCGTAGACGGAGGACGTGCCGTTGCCCCCGCTGAGCCCGGTGAGGCCCTCGATGCCGGGCAGCTCGCGGAAGCGCCCGGACACGTCGTAGACGCGGGGCCGGACGGAGCCGGTGCCGCCGAGCGGGGCCGCGACGAACTCGCGGTCGCTGAGCCACAGGGCCGCGTCCGCGTCGACGTCCGCGGCCACCCGGAACGGCTCGTTGAGCCGGCGGGGCGTGCCGTCTGGCTCGCGCACCACACCGGTCAGCCAGATCTGGGAGACCCCTTCGTCCTCGGTGACGACGAGCGCCCGGGTGCCCCCGCGCGAGACCCGCAGGGACGTCACGGTCCGCGCGGCGAGCCACGATGCCTCGACGCGGACCGGGCTCCCGGCGCCCGGGACGGCGCGCACGGCCCGGACGGTCCCGGCGGAGTCCCCGGTCCACACCCACCCGTGCTCGTCGAAGCTCGGTCGGGTCAGGCCGGTCCCGCTGAACTGCTCCACGGGCTCCTCCTCCCGCGCCACGGTCACGAGCGAGCCGGTGCCCGTGTCCACGAACGCGAAGTGCTCGGCGGCGGCGTCCATCGCGGGGCTGGACGGGTGGTGGCCGTCCAGCGGCGGGATCCCGTCCACGTTCTCGGTCTGGCCGCCCTGGTAGAACACGAGGTCGCCCTCGCGCAGCCCGACCTGGCGGGACGGGACGGTGACGTCCTGGACGGGCGCGGCGTCCGTCCACCCCGCGCCCAGCTCCACGGGCGCCCCCTCGACGAGCAGCTCCACGTCGTTCACCGCGGTCAGCGACCGGAGGCTCAGCGCGAGCTGGTCGTGCATCCGGCGGTTGATCTCGATGTTCGCCGGGTCGAACTCGGGCACGCTGAGCTCCACCGTGGCGGTGCCGTCCCGCACGGGCACCGCCGAGCGGGCGAGCGTGGTGCCCGGCGGGAACGCCGAGGTCACGGCCCCCCGGAGGTAGGGCGCGGGGCCGCCGAGCAGGGCCCGCACGATCGACGTCGAGACGGGCACCCGGTCCGGGAACCAGCGGGGGTCGACCACCACGTTGGACAGGTCCTCGTCCGCGAAGTAGAGGTGGTGGGGCTCGAAGATGTCCTCGAAGTCGGCCGGGGTGAGCGCCGTGGCGTCGGGGGCGTCGGAGATCCGCCACTGGCCGTCCACCTGGACCACGTCGAAGTCGAGCACCTCGGTGGCGCCCGCCGGCTTGCGCTCGATCACGCCGCTGCCGTCCACCACGCTGTCCACCTCGAGGTTCACCCGGTACTCGTTGTCCTCGAGCCGGGGCACGGGCACGGCGTCGCCCCGGTGCACGAGGGTGCGCGCGTCGGGGTGCCAGGTGCCCGCGAGCTCGGGGGTGAGGTACTCGCGGGCCACGGAGTAGTCGTCGGCCACGCCCGTCCCGGCCGCGAGGAAGCCCCGCACGATCTGCTCCGGCGTCGCGCCCTCGCGGGGGCCGGCCGGCTCGACGTCGTAGCTCGGCTGGACCGCGGACCGGGTGGGCTCCGCGTGCCGGTGCACGGGTCCCGTCCGGGGAATGGCTCCGCAGCCGCCGAGCGCCACGGCCGCGGCCAGGGCCAGTGCTGCCGTGCGGGTCTGCCGCCGGGTCCTGCTCATGACCGGTCCTCCTCGACGTCGGTCGGCTGGGCCGCGGCGGGGGGCGCCGGCTCCGCCGCGGCCGCGGAGGCCAGGGCCAGGGTCCCCGTCCTGGTCACCACCGCGGTCTCCGGGTACGCGTCAGCGTCGGGCGGCAGACCGAGCGGGCTCTCGTCGTCGGGCACGAGCCGCCGTCCGCGGGTCCGGGGCAGGGTGAGCCGGAAGCACGCGCCCTCCCCCGGGGCGCCCCAGACGTCGAGCCGCCCGCCGTGCAGCCGCGTGTCCTCGGTGGCGATCGCGAGGCCCAGCCCCGTCCCGCCGGTCGTGCGGGCCCGGGCCGGGTCAGCGCGCCAGAAGCGGTTGAACGCCTTGGCGGCCTCCTCCTCGGTCATCCCGATGCCGTGGTCGCGCACCGCCACCGCCGCGGCCACCTCGGAGGCCCCCACCACGATGTCGATGGGCCGGCCCTCCCCGTGCTCGAGGGCGTTGACCACGAGGTTGCGCAGGATCCGCTCGATCCGCCGCTGGTCCCCCTGGACGGTGCAGCGGGACAGCTCCGAGCGCACCCGCACCGTGGAGCCGGACGAGACGGCGAGCGGGGCGGCGGCCTCCACGACGTCGTGCACGACCGAGAACAGCTCGACGCTGGCCACCTCGAGCCGCGCCGCCCCCGCGTCGAAGCGGGAGATCTCCAGCAGGTCGGCCAGCAGGGCGTCGAAGCGGTCCACCTGGTGGTAGAGCAGCTCGGCGGAGCGCCGGTTGACGGGGTCGAAGTCCTCGCGGGCGTTGAAGAGCACCTCGGCCGCCATCCGCACCGTGGTCAGCGGGGTGCGCAGCTCGTGGGAGACGTCCGAGACGAAGGTCTGCTGCATCGAGGAGAGCTGCTCGAGCTGGGTGATCTGGTCCTGCAGGCTGTCCGCCATGCGGTTGAAGGACCGGGCGAGACGGGCGACCTCGTGCGAGCCGCTGACGGGCATCCGCACGCCCAGGTCGCCGTCCGCGAGCTGCTCGGCCACGCGGGCGGTGCTGGACACGGGGCGGACCACTTCGCGGGTGACGTACCAGACGATCGCGCCCACGAGCAGCAGCAGGACGACCACCGACAGCAGCAGCACCGCGTGCATCGCGTCGAGGGTGCGCTGCGGCTCGGAGAAGTCGTAGACGAGGTAGAGCCCGTAGCGGCTGTTCTGGTAGAGGTCCACCACCGTGCCGACGACGATGACGGGGGCCTCCTCCCCGTTCTCCGTGACCCGGACCGAGGCGGGCTGCCAGAACACGCCGTCCTGCTCCGCGAGCCGCTCCTGCAGCTCCGGCGGCACGGTGCTCGAGGTCATCCAGGGGCTCTGGCTCTGCGCCGGGATGAGGGTCTGCCCGCTCGTGAAGTCCATCGGGAGCAGGATCCAGCGCTCCGTCTCCGCGCCGTCGACCGAGAGCGAGCCGAGGGTCGAGGCCACGAGCGCCTGCAGCTCGTCGCGGTCGGAGGCGTCCGAGGCGTCGAAGCTGGCCTGCACCTGCTCGAAGTCCGCGGTGGCCGAGGCGAGGACCTGGTCCAGCCGTTCCGAGAACAGCCGGTCCGCGATCTGGTGGGAGAGGAAGCTGCCCGTGACGAAGAAGGCCAGCGCGGTCAGGGAGAGGGACACGGCGATGGCCCGGAACTGCAGGGACTGCCGCCACCGGCGGGCCAGCAGGAGCCGCCCCAGCCGCAGCCGCCGGGTCGCGGCGCCGGCCGGCCCGCGGCGCCGGGAGGAGGCGGCGGCGTCCGGCGGGGTCATCGGGCGGACGTGCCCGCCTTGTAGCCGACTCCGCGCACGGTGACCACGATCTCGGGGCTCTCCGGATCCCGCTCGATCTTGGAGCGCAGCCGCTGCACGTGGACGTTGACGAGCCGCGTGTCGGCGGCGTGCTGGTAGCCCCAGACGTCGCGGAGCAGCATCTCGCGCGAGAACACCTGGTGCGGTGCGCGCGCCAGGGCGGTGAGCAGGTCGAACTCGAGCGGGGTGAGACCGATCTCGTGGTCCCCGCGGTGCACGCTGTGCCCGCTCACGTCGATGGTGAGGTCGCCGATCCGCAGCTCCTGCGAGTTGGCGCGCTCCACGGGGCGCAGCCGGGCCTTGACCCGGGCCACGAGCTCAGCGGGCTTGAAGGGCTTGGGCACGTAGTCGTCGGCCCCGGCCTCCAGACCGCGGACCACGTCGACGGTGTCCGACTTGGCGGTGAGCATGACGACCGGGACGTCGGAGATCGTGCGGATCTCGCGGCAGACCTGGATGCCGTCCTTGCCCGGGAGCATGAGGTCGAGCAGCAGCAGGTCCGGGCGCACGGCCCGGAAGGTGTCCACGGCGGTGGCACCGTCGTAGCAGAAGACGGGCTCGAAGCCCTCCGCGGTCAGGACGATCCCGATCATCTCCGACAGGGCGGCGTCGTCGTCGACGACCAGTATTCGCGCGTTCATCGCCTCTCCGGTGGTGTGGGGCGGGCCCGCCGGGGCGGGGGCCGCCGTGGCCCGGGGCGTCCGGGGCGTCGTGGCCAGGGTGTCCTGGGCGTCGTGGTGGACCGGGGTCCACCTGCATTGTGGCCGATTGCGGCCCGCCCCGCACCTCGGCGCGGAGTGTGTCGGTCCACCGGGTGGGACGGGCTCACGCGTCGGCGGCGGTCCGGGCCAGCGCGGAGGCGGTTCCGGTGACCCGCGCGAGGACCTCGCGCAGCTCGGCGGGGCCCAGGGCGTCGAGCTCCTCGCGCGGTGTGATCCGGACCCGGTCGAGGGCGGCGGCGGGCAGCCCGAGGTCCCGCCACACGGACCACACGTCCGCGGCGAGGGCGCGGGCCGTGCCGCCGGCCGCGGGGACGAGGCCCAGCCACAGCTGCATGCCGTCCTCGACGAGCGCGGCGAGCGGCTCCCAGTCGTGGACGGTGCCGGCGGGGGCCGGGACCTGCACGGCGTCCGCGCCGGTCTCCCGGGCGAGCCGGGGGTCGACCCCGGGCGGCAGCCGCAGGGTGACGCCGGCGGCGCCGGCCGACCGGCAGGCCTCGACGACGGCGGTGAGCGAGCGCCGTGCCTCCGCGGCGGGGACCGCGCGCAGCGTCCGGTAGCCGCTCATCGTGGGCAGGCCGCCCGCGAGCACCCGGGCGAGCTCGGGCTCGTCCAGCTGGACGAGGACGTCCCGACCGGGGGCCGCGGCGCGCACCGCGCGGACGTGCTCGAGGACGCCGGAGGCCAGGGAGTCCGCGATGTCGCGGCGGGCGCCGTGGTCCTTGAGCGCCCGCTCCCCCGCGTGCAGGTGGAGCCGGGCGGCCAGGCTGAGCGGGCCGACGAGCTGGGTCTTGACCGGGGCGTCGTCGGGGCCGCTCTCGGCGCCGATCACGTCGGCGAGCACGTTGACGTCGCCGGCCAGCAGCGCCCGGGCGGACCGGGAGTCCTTGCCGGGCACCCCGGAGACGCGCAGCCCGTGGGGCTGCCGGTCCGCGTACAGGTCGTCGAGCACCGCGGCGGTGCGGGCCACGGGGTCGGCGGCCGCACCGCGGGCGGGCAGGACGGGCAGGAACGAGATGTGCGGGGCCCCGAGCTCGCCGCGCAGCAGCGTGACGGACTCGACGACGTCCGTGCCCGGCATCGCGCCGAGGGCCGTGCCCACGACGCCGGGGACGTCGGGGTCGGTGCGCCGGGGGCCGGGCGGGGCGCTGCGGGTCACGGGCGGTCGTCGTCCTGCCGCCGGTGGTCCTCGGAGAGGGCCACGTGGTGGCGGATGACCTCGCTGATGATGAAGTTCAGGAACTTCTCCGCGAACTCGGGGTCGAGCTGTGCGGAGGCCGCGAGCGCCCGGAGGCGGCCGATCTGGGCGGCCTCGCGGTCCGGGTCGCCGGCGGGCAGGCCGTGGGTCGCCTTGAGGACGCCGACGCGCTGGGTCGCCTTGAACCGCTCGGCGAGCAGGTGCACCAGGGCCGCGTCGATGTTGTCGATGGTGCCGCGGATGGACTGCAGCTCGGCGAGCACGCGGGGGTCGGCCTGCTCCTGGAGCGAGGACGCGGTGGCGTCGAAGTCCTGGTGGGCCCGGACGTCGGCGGAGGCGTGGGGGTGCGGTGCGGTCATGGCCGCCAGTCTATCGGGCGGGATCGGGCCGGCCCGCACCACCCGGGACGTCGGGGCGGGCCAGCGAGTGGGCGCGGTCGACCGTGGCCTGGCCGAGGACCCGGGTGCCCTGGTAGAGCACGACCGACTGTCCGGGGGCCACGCCGCGCATCGGCTCCTCGAGCCGGACCACGAGCTCGGGCAGCGGGCCGCCGTCCCCCTCGACGAGCTCGAGATGGGCCCGGGCGGGGACGGGGTCCCCGTGCGCCCGGACCTGGGCGAGGACGGGGAACGGGGCCGACGCCGCCCCGGCCGCGGCCCCGGGCCGCAGGAGCGGCGCCGCCTCGGGCACGGGCGCCCCGGCCCAGGAGGGGCGGATCCCGCGCAGCTCGTCGACCGCCAGCATCGCCTGCGGGCCCACCACGACCTCGTTGGTCCGCGGCCGGATCTCCAGGACGAAGCGCGGCTTGCCGTCGGGGGCCGGGGTGCCGATGCGCAGGCCCTTGCGCTGGCCCACCGTGAACGCGTTGGCGCCGGAGTGGGTGCCGACCACGTTGCCCTCGACGTCCTTGATCTCGCCCTCGGTCATCTCGATGCGCTCCGCGAGCCAGCCGCGGGTGTCGCCGTCGGGGATGAAGCAGATGTCGTGGGAGTCGGGCTTGCTCGCCACGGACAGCCCGCGGCGGGCGGCCTCGGCCCGCACCTCGGCCTTGGACGGGGTGTCGGCCAGCGGGAGCAGCACGTGCTCGAGCTGCTCGGCCGTGAGGACGCCGAGGACGTAGGACTGGTCCTTCGCCCAGTCCGCCGCGCGGTGCAGCTCCCGGCCGCCGGCGGGGTCCTCGACCACCTTGGCGTAGTGCCCGGTGCACACGGCGTCGAAGCCCAGGGCGAGGGCCTTCTCGAGCAGGGCGGCGAACTTGATCTTCTCGTTGCACCGCAGGCACGGGTTGGGCGTGCGTCCGGCCGCGTACTCCGCGACGAAGTCGTCGACGACGTCGGCCTGGAAGCGCTCGGAGAAGTCCCACACGTAGTACGGGATGCCCAGGACGTCGGCGGCGCGCCAGGCGTCCCGGGAGTCCTCGATCGTGCAGCAGCCCCGGGAACCGGTGCGCAGGGTGCCGGGCGTGCGCGAGAGGGCCAGGTGCACGCCCGTCACGTCGTGGCCGGCGTCGACGGCGCGGGCCGCCGCCACGGCCGAGTCGACGCCGCCGCTCATGGCTGCCAGTACTCGCACGGTGAGATCGTCTCCAGGGGTCGGGGTCGGGGTCCGTGGCGTCAACGGGGCGCGGCCGGCCGGTATTCCCCGGCCCCGCACCGGCGGG
Source organism: Kocuria sp. UCD-OTCP (assembly GCF_000349605.1). Lineage (NCBI taxonomy): Bacteria > Bacillati > Actinomycetota > Actinomycetes > Micrococcales > Micrococcaceae > Kocuria > Kocuria sp. UCD-OTCP. The sequence goes on along the minus strand of NZ_AOSQ01000026.1, from coordinate 6,849 downwards.
TCCCGCGGTCCCCGTTTTCGAAGAGCTTTTGGATCGCCCTGNGATGCTTCCCCAAAACGAGTTCGAAAAGTGCGGGATCGGAGCGGCGCGGGATCGGACCGGCGCGGGGTCGACCGGTGCGGGCTCAGACGGGCGCCGCGCCGGAGAGCCCGGCGCGCAGTGCCCGCCGGTGGACCTCGGGCAGCGCGGCGAGCAGGGCGTCGACGTCGGCGCCCGTGCTCGTGCGGCCCAGGCTGAAGCGCTGCGCACCGCGCGCGGTGGCCTCGTCCAGGCCCATGGCCAGCAGCACGGAGGACGCGCGGGGCACCCCGGCGTGGCAGGCCGAGCCGGTGGAGGAGGCGATCCCGGCGCCGTCCAGCAGGAACAGGAGGGAGTCGCCCTCGCACCCGGGGAAGGTGAAGTGGGCGTTGCCGGGCAGCCGGGCGCCCGTGTGCTCCCGGTCCTCCGGTCCGCGCAGCACGGCGTCCGGCACGATCCGGCGCACGCCCTCCACCAGCCGGTCGCGCAGGCCCGCGAGCCGCTCCTGCTCGGTCTCCCGCTCCGCGGCGGCCTCACGGGCCGCCACCCCGAAGCCAGCGAGCGCGGCGGCGTCGAGGGTGCCGGAGCGCACCGTGCGCTCCTGCCCGCCCCCGTGCTGGACGGGCGCCAGCCCCACCGTGCGCCCGGCCACGAGGGCCCCGGCACCCACCGGTCCGCCCACCTTGTGGGCCGAGACGGCCAGCGTGGTGAGCCCGGGCAGGTGCGCGTCGACGGGCAGCGCGCCGAAGGCCTGCACGGCGTCGCAGTGGAAGGGGACCCCGAACTCCTCCGCGAGGGCGGCGATCTCCGCGACGGGCTGGACGGTGCCCACCTCGTTGTTGGCCCACATGACGGCCAGCAGCGCGGTGGCGCCCGGGTCGCGGGCCAGTTCCTCCCGCACGGCGGCCGGGTCCACGCGGCCGGCCGCGTCGACGGGCAGCCAGACGGCCTCGGCGCCCTCGTGGGCGGCCAGCCACTCGACGGTGTCGGACACCGCGGCGTGCTCCACCGCGGAGACGAGGACGCGGCGGCGGCGGGGGTCCTGCTCGCGCCGGTGCCGGTACAGGCCCTGGACGGCCAGGTTGTCGGCCTCGGTGCCCCCGGAGGTGAAGACCACCTCGACGGGCTCCGCGCCCAGGGCCGCGGCGACGTCCTCGCGGGCCTGCTCGACGACGGCGCGCGCCGCGCGGCCGGGGCGGTGCAGCGAGGACGGGTTGCCGCCGCGGGCCAGCTGCTCGGCGACCGCGGCGAGCGCGGAGGGCCGGAGGGGCGCGGTGGCGGCGTGGTCGAGGTAGGCGGGCTCGTGCGGCACGGACTCCAGTCTAGGGCCCCGGCCCGGGCGTGCGTCCGGCGTCCGTAGACTGGCGGTCATGCTCCGCATCCTCTTCCACACCCCCGAGATCCCGGGCAACACCGGCAACGCGATCCGCCTCGCCGCGGTCACCGGGGCCGAGCTGCACCTCGTGGAGCCGCTGGGCTTCGACTTCGGCTCCGCGCACCTGCGCCGGGCCGGCCTCGACTACCACGACCTCGCGGTGCTGACCGTCCACCCGGACCTGGACGCGGCCTGGGCCGCCCTGGCCCCGGAACGGGTCTGGGCGTTCACCACCGACGGCGAGGTCTCGCACACGGACGTGGCCTACCGCCCCGGGGACGTGCTGCTGTTCGGACCCGAGTCGGTGGGCCTGCCCGCCGCGGTGAAGGCTGACCCGCACGTCACCGCGCGGGTCCGCATCCCCATGCTGCCGGCCCGGAGGTCGCTGAACCTCGCGAACTCGGCGTCCATCGCCGTCTACGAGGCCTGGCGCCAGCTGGGCTTCGCGGGCGCCGGGAGCTAGCCCCGGCGACCGGCTACCCGCCGGGGCCCGCCGCTCACTGCTGCTCCTCGGCGTCCCCGACCGTCACGTCCGCGGTGCGCTCCTCGCCGTCCCGCACGAACGTCATCGTCCCGGTCCCACCGGCGGGCAGCTCGCGCACGGCCGCCGTCAGGGAGCTCGCGTCCTGGATGCGGTGGCCGTCGAACTCCGTGATCACGTCGCCCACCTCCAGTCCGGCCTCGTCGGCCGGCGAGCCGGGCACGACCTGCTCCACCGCGGCGCCGTCGGAGAAGGCCCGGCTCCGGCCGTCCGCGCCTGGGGCGGCGCTCACGCTCGTGCCGAGGTAGCCGTGCGTGGCCCGGCCGTTGTTGATGATCTCCACGGCCACCCGCTGGGCGGTGTCGACGGGGATCGAGAAGCCCACGCCGATGTTGCCGGCCTCCGTGCCGGAACCGGCCGAGGCGATGGCCACGTTGATCCCGATCACCTCGCCGTCCGTGTCGATCAGCGGCCCGCCGGAGTTGCCGGGGTTGATGGCCGCGTCGGTCTGGATCACGTTGAGGAACACCGACGGCGAGGATCCCTGCGAGCGGCCGCCGGAGCCGCCGTCCTCGTCGGGGAAGTTGAAGAAGAAGTCGTTGCCGCCGCCCTGCTCCTCGCCCTCGCCGTCGCCCTCCGACGGCGTGGACGGCGCGGCGGAGGAGGCCACCGTGATGGTCCGGTTGAGGGTGGAGACGATCCCGTCGGTCACCGTGCCCGCGAGGCCCAGCGGCGCGCCGATCGCGATGGCCGTGTCGCCCACGTTCACGTCGTCCAGGGAGCCCAGGGTCGCCGGGGTCAGCCCCTGGGCGTCGACCTTGAGCACCGCGAGGTCGGACAGCGGGTCGGTGCCGACCACCTCGGCCGGCAGCACCCTGCCGTCGTCGAGCTGCACCTCGAGGGAGGGGCTGCTCGTGGTCCCGTCGAGGGTCACCACGTGCGTGTTGGTGAGGATGTGGCCCTCGTCGTCGATGATCACCCCCGAGCCGGAGCCGTTCTGACCGCCGCCGGACGCGGAGATCGTCACCACGGACGGGGACGCCTTCACGGCCGCCGCGGTGACCGCGTTCACCTCGTACTGGTCGTTGACGATGACCGAGCTGGACGTCGACCCGCCCGCCGCCGGTGCCGCGCCGCCGCCGTCCAGCAGGGCGTCCGTCCCGACGGCCGCCCCCGCCCCCACCAGTGCGGCCAGGACCATGCCCGTCACGAGCGATCCCCCCGAGAAGCGCCGCCGCTCCCGGCGGCCCCCGGTGCCGCTCCCGGTGCCGTTCCCCCACGGGTGCCGGGCGGCGGGGTCCCCGGCGCCCTGCCACGCCCCGGCGTAGGGGCCCGCGTCCTGGCCGCCGGCCTGCGGTGCCCCGTGGCCGGCGCGCGCGTCCTGCTCGGCGCCGGACGCCCACGGGTCGTGGGCCGGACGGCCGTAGACGGGCGGGAGGGGCTGTGTGAGCTGTGGATCGGCACCGTACCGCGGGTCGCGGGGCTCGGACATGGGGGTCTCCTCCTGGAAACGGACGGGCCCGGCGGTCCCCGGTGCGGACGGGGTGGCACGGGCGGCTCTGTCCCCAAGTATCCACGTCCGCACTGAGACGACGCTGAGAGCCCTGGCCGTTCCCCGGGCGCCGCCCGGACGGCGGCCGGGGACCGCCGGGGCCCGCCCGCAGGTCATCAGCCGCCTTGTGGTTTCGCCCTGCGCGTAGGTCCGGCGCCGATCGCCACGCCGTGACGCCCTCGCCCTAGAATCGGGAGCACCGACCACGTGAGGGAGATCATGCACTGGCGCCCCATTGCCCGCCGGACCGCCGCCGGCTGCGGCCTGACGCTCGCCCTGTTCGTACCCGCGGGAGCGGCTCTCGCCCAGCCGCCCGTCGACGTGCCCCCGGGCGAGCGGATCGTCGACGAGTCCGGGGTGCTGGAGGATCCCTCCGCGCTGGCCGCGGACGTGCGCGAGCTCGCCACCCAGGAGGGGATCACCCTCACCGCCGTGTTCGTCGACACCTTCACCGACCCCTCGGATCCCGATGAGTGGCTGCAGGAGTTCGCCGAGCTCAACGGGCTCGGCAGCTCGGACGCGGTGCTGGTCGTCGCCACGGAGGACCGGCAGCAGCGCTTCTCCGCGTACTCCACGGGGCCCCTCAGCACCGAGCAGCAGGAGCGCATCAACCGGCAGTTCATCACCCCGGCGCTCGCGGCCGACGACTGGGACGGCGCGGTCGAGGGGGCCGTCGAGGGCATCGAGACCGAGCTCTCCGGCGCCCCCGCCGGGACCGGGGAGAGCTCGGACGGGGGCGGCGCGGGCTTCGGCCTGCTCGGTCTCGGGGCGCTCGGCCTCGGCGGGCTCGCCGTCTACGGCATGGCCTCCCGCAACAAGAAGCGCCGGCAGCAGGGGTCCGCCCCGCAGGGCGGGCCCGGCGGCCGAGGCGCTCCGCAGGGTCCCGCCGGCCCCTACCAGGAGGTCCCTGTGCCGGAGCTGCGCAAGCGGGCCGGGGAGCTGCTGGTGTCCACCGACAACGCCATCCAGCACTCCGAGCAGGAGCTGGCCTTCGCCCAGCTGCAGTACGGGGACGAGCAGGTCGAGCCGTTCCGCCGCGCCGTCCAGGACGCCAAGAAGCACATGCAGGCCTCCTTCGCCCTCCAGCAGCAGCTCGAGGACCACATCCCCGACACCGAGGAGCAGCAGCGGGCCTGGCTCGGCGAGATCATCGCCCGCTCCCAGGACGCCCAGCGCCCGCTCCAGGAGCACCAGGAGGCGTTCAGCTCGCTGCGCCGGCTGGAGTCCCGCGCCCCGCAGGCGCTCGAGGAGGTGCGGCGCCAGGCCGAGGCCGTGCGCCCCCGCTTCGGCACGGCCGACGCCCGGCTGCGGGAGCTCACCGCCCGCTACAACGACACGGCGCTCGCCCCCGTCAAGGACAACATCGACCAGGCCCGGGACCGGCTCGACTTCGTGGACACCGCCGTGGAGGAGGCCCGCACCGACCTCGCCGCCGGGCGCACGAGCGACGCCGTGCTGGACATCCGCGCCGCCGAGGAGGGCGTGGGGCAGGCCGGGGGCCTGCTCGACGCCGTGGAGCACGCGGCCACCGAGCTCGCCCACGCCGAGGAGTCCCTCAAGGACGCCGTGACCATCGCCCAGCGGGACGTCGCCGAGGCGGACGCCCTCGTCCGGCGCGGCTCCAACCCGGAGCTCGCCGGGGCGGTCGCCGGCGTCGGCGCCGTCCTGCGCACCGTCGAGGAGCAGATGGGCGCGGGGCGGATCGACCCGCTCGGCCTGAGCCGGCGTCTGGCCGTGGCCAAGGACGAGCTCGACAAGGGGCTCGCGTCGGTGCGCTCCCAGAACGACCGGGATCGCTCCGCGCGGGAGACCCTCGCCCACACCCTCGTCTCCGCGCAGGCGCAGCTGAGCTCGGCGAGCGAGTACATCTGGGCCCGCCGCGGCGGTGTCGGCCCGGAGGCCCGCACCCGCCTCGCGGAGGCCGAGCGCTACCTGGAGGCCGCCCAGCAGGCCCGGAAGTCGGACCCCTCCGAGGCGCTGACCTGCGCCAACGAGGCCGTCCGGCTCGCCGGCGAGGCCCAGTACATCGCCCAGCAGGACGTCGACTCCTTCTCCTACGGCGGCTTCGGCACGCCCGTGGGGATGGGCGGCCACCGGGGCCGCTCCAACAGCGGTCTGGGCGGCGCGATGCTCGGCGGCATCCTCCTCGGCTCGATCCTCAACGGCGGCGCAGGCGGAGGCTTCGGCGGTGGCGGCGGTGGCGGCGGAGGCTTCGGCGGCAGCTTCGGCGGCGGGTTCGGCGGTGGCGGCGGAGGCTTCGGCGGCGGCATCGGCGGAAGCTTCTGATCCGCGCCGACGGGCGCCCGCCGCCGCCGGACGGGCACCGCGCACCGCCGCCCCTCTGACCCTCGTCCGCCCCGTGACCCCTGACCGACCCACCGTCCCCGACCGACCCATGATCCCGGGAGCCCCTCCCGGGAAGCACCAGAGGAGAGAAGGAACCATGATCAAGCAGTCCATCTTCGGCCGCATCGCCCAGCTCGCGAAGGCCAACATCAACGGCATGATCGACGCCGCCGAGGACCCCCAGCTCATGCTGGACCAGATGGTCCGCGACTACACCGAGAACATCCGCGAGGCCGAGGCCGCCGTCGCGCAGACCATCGGCAGCCTGCGCCTGCTCGAGCAGGACCACGCGGAGGACGTGCGCGAGTCCCAGGAGTGGGGCAACAAGGCCCTCGCGGCCTCGAACAAGGCCGAGGAGTACCGGGGCGCCGGCAAGTCCTCCGAGGCCGAGAAGTTCGACAACCTCGCCAAGGTCGCCCTCCAGCGCCAGATCCAGTACGAGACGGAGGCGCGCGGCGCCGAACCGCAGATCCAGTCCCAGACCCAGGTCGTGGAGAAGCTCAAGGACGGGCTCAACAAGATGCGGGGCAAGCTCCAGGAGCTGTCCAACAAGCGGGACGAGCTCAACGCCCGGCAGAAGACCGCGCAGGCGCAGTCGCAGGTCCAGGACGCGCTCAAGGCCTTCGACGTGCTCGACCCGACGAGCGAGGTCTCCCGCTTCGAGGACAAGATCCGCCGCGAGGAGGCCCGTGTCCTGGGCCAGCAGGAGCTCGCCGCGTCCTCCCTGGACGCGCAGTTCGAGTCCCTCGAGTCCCTGGGCCAGCAGTCGGAGATCGAGGCCCGGCTCGCCGCCCTGAAGTCCCGCAACGCCGAGCGGATCGTCTCCTCCGAAGAGGTCTGACCCCGCCCCGTCCCCGGGCACGGAGGAGCCCCCACGGCCGCGGCCGTGGGGGCTCCTTCCCGCCCGGGGTCCTCCGGGCAAGGCGAAGGCCCCCGGACCGTGACGGTCCGGGGGCCTTCTGTGGTTGCGGGGGCAATGTGCTGGTTCAGGACATAGGCAAGGCATGTCTCGGGACATCGGCAACATGAGGTCGCACATCCGCGGCAGGGTGCATCCGGGGTGGATGCTTCCCCGTG
>NZ_AOSQ01000025.1:0-101818 GCF_000349605.1 Kocuria sp. UCD-OTCP | reverse complement strand
ACGATTCAATAACCCATCGCGCCGCCGTCCCGGTCGCGTCCTCGATCCCGCACGGAAGATGTGAAACCCATGACTGCATTCGACGACATAAAACCCCTTCGAAAACCGATGACGCGTTGGTGAGCACGGCACACCCTTTCAGGAAGCGGGAGGGAGGATCTCCGGACAGCGTAGACGGGGCGGCGTGCCCTGGCACGCCGCCCCGTCCCGGTCGGAGCCCGGCTGTCCCGCCGGGTCGGACCATGGTCCGCCCGGGTTCAGCCCAGGATGAGGTTGAGGACGAACAGCAGCGGGATGGACCCGGCCCAGACGGCGGTGGTGATCCCGGACCAGCCCTTCAGCGCGTCCGTGCCCTCCAGCCCGGTGAAGCGGGTGACCACCCAGAAGTAGGAGTCGTTGAAATAGCTGAACACCATGGAGCCCGCCGTGCAGGCCACGGCGGCGACGACGGGGTCGATGCCCAGGGTGGTCACCAGCGGCGCCGAGACGGAGGCCGCGGTGATCATGGCCACCGTGCCGGAGCCCTGGGCGATGCGCACGAGGGTGGCGATGAGGAACGGCACGAGGAATGCGGGCAGCGGGGTGGAGGCGATGGCCTCGGCCAGGGCGTCGCCCACGCCGGAGCTGCGGAGCACCTGGCCCAGCGCGCCGCCGGCGCCCGTGATGAGCAGGATCAGACCGGCCGAGGCCGCGGCCTCGGCGAACCAGCCGTGGGCCTTGTTCCGGGGCGTCCACCGGGGCAGGAGCACGTAGAGGGCCAGGACCATGCCGATGATCAGCGCGACCACCGGGTTGCCGATGAAGGCGAACGGGACCGCCCAGGCGGAGGGCTCGTACCCGTCGCCGCCCACGACCCCCTGGGCGTTCTGGTCGATCGCGCCGGTGACCGTGTTGAGGATGATCAGCAGCAGCGGGATGACCAGCGGCAGGGATCCGACGAACGCGCCGATCCGGTGCGGCTCGGCGCCGGCCGGCGGCTCGCCGAGGTCGTGGGGCGGCTCCGCGGCGGGCGCCTGGGCAGCCTCGTCGTCGAGACCGTCCCGGGGGCCCTCCTCCAGGTCCGTGCTCCCGACATGGGAGCTGCCCCCGACGCCGGCCGTGGCAACGGTGCCGTAGACGGCCTCGCGCACGTGCTCCTCGATCTTGGGCTCGAGCTGAGGGCCGATCCACTTGGCGTAGAAGACCACGACGGGCAGCAGGAGCACGGTGAAGGCCAGGCCGACGAGGATGATCGCTCCGATGTCCGCGCCGAGGATGCCGGCCACGGCCAGGGGGCCCGGGGTGGGCGGCACGAGGTGGTGGGTGAGCGTCATGCCGCAGCCCAGCGCCAGGGCGAGGGTCACGTAGCCGGCGCGCTTCACCCGGGCGATGGACCGGGCGAGCGGGTTCATGATCACGTAGCCGGAGTCGCAGAACACGGGGATCGAGACCAGGGCGCCCACGCTGCCCATCGCCCACGGCTCGCGGCCGTGGCCGAAGACGCGGAGGAAGGCGAGGGCGAGCGCGTTGGCGGCCCCCGACACCTCGAGGATCTTGCCGATGCCCACGCCGAGGCCGATCACGATGCCGATCGAGGCCAGGGTGTTGCCGAAGCCGGTGGTGATGGCCGAGACGATGTCGAGCACCGGCTGGCCCGCGACCAGACCGGTGACGAGGGCGGCGATGAGCAGCGCCACGAACGCGTCCAGGCGCGTGCGCAGCACCAGGACGATGATGGTGGCGATGCCCAGCACGAGTGCCAGGAGTAGTTGCAGATCCACGGTGATCGGCTCCTCGGGGACGTGGGACGGCCGGGCTGCTGCCCGGGCGCGGGAATTGACGAGAGCGGCGCTCCATGTGAGGCTAGTCACACATATGACGTCTGACAAGAGGCAGGTACGCGCCGTGAACCCCGATCCCGACGTGCGCACCGCTCCCCCCGCGAGGGCCGCGGCGCACCGGCGAGCCGATGGCTAGGAAGTCGCTGGTCGAGGCCGTCGCCGAGGACCTGCTCGAGCGCATCCTCGGCGGCGAGGTGGCCCCGCACGAGGCCCTGCCCCCCGAGGCCGAGATCGCCCGGGAGTCCGACGTCAGCCGGCTCACCGTGCGCGAGGCCCTCAAGGCGCTCCAGGCGCAGAACATCGTCTACGTGCGGCGCGGCCTCGGGACCTACGTCAACCCCCCCGACGCGTGGACCGGCCTCGAGGCGATCCTGAAGGCCGCCTCCCGGGGGGCGACCTCCCACCAGGTGGCGCTGCGGCTGCTGGAGGTGCGGCGCATGGTGGAGACCGGCTCCGCGGAGCTGGCCGCCGTGCACGTCACCCCGGAGGACCTCGCCGCGATGGAGACCGCGGTCCGGGACCTCCAGCGCGCGCACGAGGCGCGGGACCTGGACGGGGTCACCCGTGCTGACATGGCCTTCCACGACGCGGTGCTCCGGGCCTCGGGCAATCCGTTCGTGCCCGTCCTGCTGGCCCAGCTCTCCCAGCTGCTCTACGCCGAGCGGCGGGCGACCTCCGCCTTCCCCGAGGTGCAGCGGCACGCCATCGAGCACCACCGGCTCGTCCTGGAGGCCATCGGCGCCCGCGACCCCGAGACGGCGCGCAAGGCCATGGAGGCCCACATCGACCAGACCTACGCCGACTACGAGCACTACATCGGCCGCGGGGCCGCACCCGGCGGTCCCGACCCGGCACCCGGACCCTTTCCCCACAGCACAGGAGACGACTGACATGACCGAGACCATTCCCTTTCCCGCCGAGCGCACCGCCGTGCTCACCGGCGCCGCCTCCCCGCGCGGCATCGGCCGCGCCACCGCCGACCTGCTCGCGAGCCAGGGCTGGAACGTCGCCGTCCTCGACATCGACGGCGAGGCCGCCGCGGAGGCCGCCCAGGACATCGCCGGACGGCACGGGGTGCAGGCCCTCGGGCTGCGCACGGACGTGTCCGACCAGGCCTCCGTGGACGAGTCCGTCGCACGGGTCGAGGCGGAGCTCCCGCCGATCGTGGCCCTCGTCAACCTCGCGGGCATCAGCTCGCCCACGGAGTTCATGCAGGAGACCCGGGAGGCGTGGGACCGGGTCTTCGCCATCAACATGACCGGCACGTTCATGGTGACCCAGCGCGTGCTGGCCGGGATGATCGAGCGCAAGGTCGGCCGCGTGGTCAGCGTCTCCTCGATCTCCGCCCAGCGCGGCGGCGGGACCTACTCCAAGGTGGCCTACAGCGCGTCCAAGGCTGCGATCATCGGCTTCACCCGGGCCGTGGCGCGCGAGATGGGCGAGCACGGGATCACCGTGAACTGCATCGCCCCCGGCCCCGTGGACACCGACATCATGGGCGGCACGCTGAGCGACGAGCGCAAGGCGGACATGTCCAAGGACATCCTGGTGGGCCGCGTGGGCACCGTGCGGGACATGGCGGCCCTGCTCGCGTTCCTCGTGGGACAGGACGCCGGATTCATCACCGCGGCGACATACGACATCAACGGGGGGCTGCAGATCTCCTAGCCGGACCGCGGGAACCGGGCGGGAACCCCTGGGGTCCCGCCCGGTCCGCATCCTGCAGGGCCCCGGATCAGGGCGCGGCGTACCAGGTGCGGTCGCCGACGAACTCGTCCGGTCGGTGGTCGACGAAGGCTGCGCCGTCGAGATCGAGGGACTCGGCGCTGCGCTGGAGCGAGGCCGTCCTGGCGAGGGATCCCCAGCGGCCCGTCTCCAGGCGCTCGTCCATGGCCTCGACGGCGGCGACGTTCTCGGCGACGGTGAAGGTGCAGTGCCCCTCCCGGTCCACGAAGGCCTGCCGGAACAGGGACTGCTCGCCGGCCCGGCGGACCGTCTCGGCGTACTCCTCCTGGTACTCGACCGGGGCCAGCAGGTCGACCAGCGTGTGGGTGGCCAGCACGGGGACCTGCAGCTCGCCGGTGGGCGTCGAGGTCCGCAGCATCCACTCCAGGCCGTCCTCGTCCGGGGTGATGTCGGCGCTGCGGCTCAGCGTCCCGAGGTCCGCGGCGAGATCGAGGCCGGCGAGCCGGTACAGGTGCCGGACCTGGTGGCGCTGGTCGGAGGAGCGCAGCAGCCGGGCGTAGTCGACCCCGGCGGTCCAGCCGCTGTCGCCGCCGGCGGCCTCGACGATGGTGTGGCGGCGCTCGATGACGGTCGGCAGGGTCTGCAGCACCAGTTCGGCCTGGGCGGCCGCCAGCACCTCGGGGTCCTCGGCGTCCACGCCGTCCAGTTCCGTGGGGGTGTGCAGCAGGGCCGCCACCAGGGCGATGCGGGCCCGGCCCTCCGCGGAGCCGCGGGCCTCCTCCAGGGCCTCGCGCAGCGCGGTGATCGTCGCGTCGGACTGGCCCGGGGCGGTGAAGCCGGTCAGCTGCACGTCCTGACCCGGCAGCAGCAGCTCCGCCGCGGCGTGGGCGGCATCCAGCTGGTAGTTGTTCAGGGCCACACCGCCGCCCACCAGCCCGCAGGTGCTGACGGCGCCGTCGATGCCGGCCCCCGGCACCTCCGCCATCAGACTCGTGACGAGCCCGCCCATGGAGCGGCCCATGGCGATGACCCGGTCGGCCTCGCCGAAGCGCTGCTCGAAGGCCGCGAGGGTGTCCAGCTGGTCCTGGACGGCCGTCTCCAGGGCCCATCCGGTCGCGGCGTAGGACGACGACGCGACGGCGTAGCCCCGGCGGATCAGTTCCTGCGCCGTCGGGTCGAACCCGGCGTCCCAGGCGGGGTTGGCGGGCCCGGGGCGGAAGCCGTGGGCGAACAGGACCACCTTGCCGTTCCAGTCCGCCGGCACCTCCGCCCGCCAGGCGGCACCGTTGTCCAGGGTTCCGGTGGCCACGGTCGGGGCCGCCGAGGCGGCCGTGCCGGGGGAGGCAACGACGGAGGCGTCCGGGGCGGCCACGGCGGGGAGGATGCCGGCGGTGGTGGCGAGAGCGGTGGCCAGGGCGGCGACCGGGACGAGCGCGGTGCGACGGAACCGGGGGGAGCGGACCACGAGATACCTCCAGAAGTGAACAGTTCAGTTAGTGAACTGATCCTGCGCCCGCCGGCCGGGTGTGTCAAGGGTCACAGTCCATGGGAGGTGCCCAGTGCGCGTCCCTCCGGACGTCAGAAGGCGACCTGTCGCAGCAGGCGTGCCAGGTCCTCCCGGTCCTGGGGTGCGAGGTCCCCGAGCGACCTCTCGGCGGCGAGGTCCACCGCCGCCTTGGCGCTCGCGTAGAGCTCCCGCCCCGCACCGGTGGGGGCCACGATCTTGGAGCGGCGATCCCGGGGGTCGGGCTGCCGCTCCACCAGGCCGCGCTGCTCCAGCTCGTCGAGGAGGGCCACGGTCTGGCTGGGCTTCATCCGCAGCAGGTCGCCGAGCTCCCGCTGCGTCGGCCCCGTGCCGCTGCAGGCCGCCGCCAGGAGGGAGTAGCTGCGGACCTTCAGCCCGAGCGGGGCGAGCCCCTGGTTGGCCGTCGACGAGCCCAGCGCCGCCGCCCGGGCCATGAGGAAGATCGGCTCCGAGGCCAGGTCGATCTCCGTCAGTCGTGCGAGACCGTCGGGTGCGGGGCCGGGGTGGTCCGCGGCGGGGCTGGGGGACATCGGGGCGGCTCGCTTTCACGGGTGGATCCGGACCATCCTACGAGCCGGAGCCGCCCCGGGCGGCACCGCCCCCGGCGTCGCCCGGGACGATGCCGGCACCTCCCGGCGCTCTTCCGGGGAGGTGCCGGAGGGGCTCACCAGCGGGGGTGGATGTCCGCCCGGAAGTACGCGTCGTAGATCCTGCGGACCCCGGCATCGATCTCCCGGCCCAGGTCCCCGGTGTCCGCCGCCGAGGCGTTGCCGCGGACCTGCTCCACGCTGCGCGCCCCGGGGATCACGGTGCTGACGCCGTCCTGGGCGATGATCCACGCGATCGCGGCCTGCGCCGTGGTCACCCCGTCCGGGAGCAGTTCGGCGAACTCGCGGACTGCCTCGAGGCCGCGCTGGAAGTCCACCCCGGAGAACGTCTCGCCGACGTCGAAGGCTTCGCCGCCGCGGTTGTAGTTGCGGTGGTCGTCGGCGGCGAACCGGGTGTCCGCCGTGTACTTCCCGGACAGCAGGCCCGAGGCCAGCGGCACCCGGGCGATGATCCCCACGCCGGCCTCCTTCGCCGCCGGCAGCACGGCGTCCAGCGGCTTGAGGCGGAAGGCGTTGAGGATGATCTGGACGGTGGCGGTGCTCCCGCGGGCGATGGCCGCGAGCGCCTCGTCGGTGCGCTCCACGCTGACGCCGTAGTGGCGGATCGCGCCCTCCTGGACCAGGGTGTCCAGGGCGTCGTAGACCTCCTGGTCGCTGTAGACCGGCGTGGGCGGGCAGTGCAGCTGGACCAGGTCGAGGGTGTCGGTGCCCAGGTTCCGGCGCGAGCGGTCCACCCACTGCCGGAAGTTCGCGAGGGTGTAGTTCTCCGGGACCTGGTCCGCGCGGCGGCCCATCTTCGTGGCCACGGTGATGTCCAGGTCGGGGCGCTCGCGCAGGAACGCGCCGATGGTCTGCTCGCTGCGGCCGTCGCCGTAGACGTCGGCGGTGTCGAAGAACGTGACCCCCGACTCCACGGCGGCCTCCAGGACGGCGGTGGCCTCGGCGGGGTCGACGTCCCCCCAGTCCGCGCCTAGCTGCCACGTGCCCAGGCCCACGGTGGAGACCTTCCGTCCGGTCCTGCCGAGTGTGCGTTGCTCCATGCGTAGAATCCCGTTCCGCGATCGGTGGAGGGTCTCCCGGGTGCCCGGGGGACGGCGGCCCGGGTTCCGGGTACGCCGGGGACCACCATGCGGTGCGACGTGTCCGCCGCGCAAGCACCGGGGGGAGGGACATCCCTCCCGGGGACCCCTCCACTGGGTCCGTCCGGTGCCGTGCAGTACCGTTCTGGCCATGACCGTCGAGGGTGGTGCGAACTCCGCACGGCCTCCGCGCGCCCCCAACATCCGGGACGTGGCCCGCGCGGCCGGGGTCTCCCACCAGACGGTCTCCCGGGTGATCAACGGGCACCCCGCGCTGCGCGACTCGACCCGGCAGCGGGTGCTGCAGGCCATGGAGGAGCTGCGCTTCCGGCCCAACCGGGCCGCCCGCGCCCTGGTCACGAGCGAGTCGAGGACCATCGGCGCCCTCGTCTCCTCGGGCGCCGAGTACGGCCCGTCGGCCAGCCTCCGGGCGGTCGAGACGGCGGCCGACGAGGCCGGCTACGTCGTGGACACCGCCCACATCGACCACGCGGACCGCGCCTCGATCGAGTCGGCCCTGGACCGGATGGTCGGCCACGCGGTGGAGGGACTGGTGATCCTCGCGCCGCAGTCGCGCACGCTGGAGGTGATCGAGCAGCTGTCCATCCGGATCCCGTTCGTCACCGTGCACTCCCTGCACAGCGAGGACCACCGGATGTCGGTCGACCAGCTGGCCGGGGCGCGGCTGGCCACCCGTCACCTGCTGGAGCTGGGGCACCACCGCGTGGTCCACGTCCCCGGCCCCGAGGGGTGGGTCGAGACGGACGCCCGCCGCCAGGGCTACCGCGAGGAGATGACCGCCTGGGGGTTCGAGCCCGTGGTGGTCCCCGCCGGGGCGTGGACCGCGGACTCCGGCTACCGCGCAGGGCTCGGACTGCGCGGGCGCCGGGGGCTCAGCGCGGTCTTCTGCGGCAACGACCACATCGCGCTCGGCCTCGTGCACGCGTTCGCCGAGGCCGGGCTGGGCGTGCCCGGGGACGTCAGCGTGGTGGGCTTCGACGACGTCCCGGAGGCCGCGCACTTCCTGCCGCCGCTGACCACGGTGCGCCAGGACTTCCCCGAGCTGGGCCGGCGCTGCATGGCCGTGCTGCTCGCGGAGCTGCGGGGGGAGCAGCCGGTCCGGCCGGGGGACGTGGAGCCCGTGCTCGTGGTCCGCGAGTCCACGGCCGCGCCCGCCTCCGACCAGGGCTGATGGACCCCCCGGCACGCCGTTACCAAACTGTTATCAAGTGATGTGGGACACGTGCTTCCACGCTGCGGTAGGTTGACCCGAACATCAGATGTGACCGTTCACATTCCGAGGTGGGCCGACCGGCGGCCGCCCCTTTCGGAACGTGCGGCTCGAACGACAACGAGGTCCTCCGTGAGCCAGCCCAGCCCAGATCCCACGTACGTCATCGGCGTCGACTACGGCACCCTGTCGGGGCGGGCCGTCGTCGTGCGGGTGCACGACGGCGCCGAGATGGGCTCCGCGGTGCACGAGTACGAGCACGGCGTGATGGACACCGTGCTCGCCGCCACGGGGGAGGCCCTGCCGCCCGAGTGGGCGCTCCAGGTCCCCGCCGACTACGTGGACGTCCTGCGGCACGCGGTGCCCGCCGCCGTCCGCGCCGCCGGCGTGGACCCGCGCGACGTGGTGGGCGTGGGCACCGACTTCACCGCGTGCACCATGGTCCCGGTCCGGGCCGACGGCACGCCCCTCAACGAGCTGCCCGGCCTGGCGGGCCGCCCGCACGCCTACGTGAAGCTGTGGCGCCACCACGCCGCGCAGGGCCAGGCGGACCGCATCAACGATCTCGCGGCCCGGCGCGGAGAGCGTTGGCTGGCCCGCTACGGCGGTCTCATCTCGAGCGAGTGGGAGTTCGCCAAGGGCCTGCAGCTGCTCGAGGAGGACCCCGAGCTGTACCACCTCATGGACCACTGGGTGGAGGCCGCCGACTGGATCGTGTGGCAGCTGACGGGCAGCTACGTGCGCAACGCGTGCTCCGCCGGGTACAAGGGCATCCTGCAGGACGGCGAGTACCCCGACCGCGAGTTCCTCGGCGCGCTGAATCCCGGGTTCGCCGGGTTCGCCCAGGACAAGGTCGACCACCCGATCGGGGCCCTCGGCACGGCCGCGGGCACGCTCAGCGCGCAGGCCGCGGAGTGGACGGGCCTGCCCGCCGGCATCGCCGTGGCGGTGGGCAACGTCGACGCGCACGTGAGCGCCCCCGCCGCCCGGGCCACCGCGCCGGGTCAGATGGTGGCGATCATGGGCACCTCCACCTGCCACGTCATGAGCTCCGACACCCTGCGCGAGGTCCCCGGGATGTGCGGCGTGGTGGACGGCGGGATCATCGACGGGCTCTACGGCTACGAGGCCGGGCAGTCCGGGGTGGGCGACATCTTCGGCTGGTTCACGGCCCACTTCGTGCCGGGGCGGCTCCAGGAGGAGGCCGCCGAGCGCGGGCTGAGCGTGCACGAGCTGCTCACCGAGCAGGCGAGCCGCGAACCGGTGGGCGCGCACGGGCTCCTGGCCCTGGACTGGCAGTCCGGCAACCGGTCCGTGCTCGTGGACCACGAGCTCTCCGGGCTGCTCGTCGGCCTCACCCTGGCCACCCGCCCGCACGAGGTCTACCGCGCCCTGCTGGAGGCCACCGCTTTCGGGACCCGCACGATCGTGGAGGCCTTCGCCGCCTCCGGGATCCCCGTCACCGAGTTCGTGGCGGCCGGCGGGCTGATCAAGAACGCGTTCCTCATGCAGATCTACGCCGACGTGCTGGGCATGCCGATCTCGGTGATCGGCAGCGACCAGGGCCCGGCCCTGGGCTCCGCCATCCACGCGGCCGTGGCCGCCGGCGCCTACCCGGACGTCCGGGCGGCCGCCGCGGCGATGGGCCGGCTCGAGCGCAACGCCTACACCCCGAACCCCGCGCACACCGAGGCCTACTCCGTCCTCTACGAGGACTACACCGCGCTGCACGACCACTTCGGCCGCGGCGGCAGCGACGTCATGCGCCGGCTCAAGGCGCTCCGGCGCAACGCCCGTTCCACCCAGGAGGTCTCCGCGTGAACGCCCTGACGCCCGAGCTCGAGGAGCGGATCGCCCGCGTGCGGCGCGAGGTCGCGGACCTGCACGCCGAACTGGTCCGCTACGGGCTGGTGGTCTGGACGGCGGGCAACGTGTCCGGGCGCGTCCCCGGCACGGACCTCTTCGTGATCAAGCCCAGCGGGGTGAGCTACGACGACCTCGGCCCGGACAACCAGATCCTGTGCGACCTGGACGGCCGGCCGGTCCCCGGCACCCCCGGCGCGGAGCGCTCGCCGTCCAGCGACACCGCCGCCCACGCCTACGTCTACCGGCACATGCCGGAGGTCGGGGGAGTGGTCCACACCCACTCCCCCTACGCCACGGCCTGGGCGGCCCGCGGCGAGGCCATCCCCTGCGTCCTGACGGCCATGGCGGACGAGTTCGGCGGGGAGATCCCCGTGGGGCCCTTCGCGATCATCGGCGACGACTCGATCGGCCGCGGCATCGTGGACACCCTCTCCGGCCACCGCTCCCGCGCGGTCCTCATGCTCAGCCACGGGCCGTTCACCATCGGCAAGGACGCCCGGGACGCCGTCAAGGCCGCGGCCATGCTCGAGGACGTGGCCCGCACCGTGCACCTCTCCCGCCAGCTGGGCGAGCCGCTGCCCATCGACCCCGCGCACGTCGACTCCCTGTTCGACCGCTACCAGAACGTCTACGGCCAGCAGCCCGCGGCCGTCCCCACCACCCCAGGAGCGCTCACCCGTGAATCCTCTGCCCACCGCCCTTGACCACTACGAGGTCTGGTTCCTCACCGGCAGCCAGGACCTCTACGGCGAGGACACCCTGCGCCAGGTGGCCGAGCAGTCCCGCGAGATCGTCCGCGTGCTGGGCGAGGCCGGGCTGCCCGTCGAGGTGGTCTGGAAGCCCACGCTCAAGGACGCGGACTCGATCCGCCGCACGGCCCTCGAGCTCAACGCCGCGGACGGCGTGATCGGGGCGATCGCCTGGATGCACACCTTCAGCCCCGCCAAGATGTGGATCACCGGCCTCGACGCCCTGCGCAAGCCGCTGCTCCACCTGCACACCCAGATCAACGTCGAGCTGCCGTGGGGCGAGATCGACTTCGACTTCATGAACCTCAACCAGGCCGCGCACGGCGACCGGGAGTTCGGCTACATCCAGACCCGGCTCGACGTCCCGCGCAAGACCGTGGTGGGCCACGTCTCGACCCCCGGCGTCACCGCGCAGATCGCCTCCTGGCAGCGCGCGTGCGCCGGCCGCGCGGCGGTCCAGGGGCTCAGGGTGGCCCGGTTCGGCGACAACATGCGCAACGTCGCCGTGACCGAGGGCGACAAGACGGAGGCCGAGCTGCAGTTCGGGGTCTCCGTGAACACCTGGGGCGTCAACGACCTCGTGGCCGTGGTGGACGCCCAGTCCGAGGACCGCGTGGACGAGCTCGTCGCCGAGTACGAGGAGCTCTACGACGTGGCCCCCGAGCTGCGCCGCGGCGGGGAGCGCCACGAGTCCCTGCGCTACGGGGCCCGGCAGGAGCTCGGGATGCTCCAGTTCCTGGAGGAGGGCGGCTTCGGGGCCTTCACCACGAACTTCGAGGACCTCGGCGGGCTGCGCCAGCTGCCGGGCCTCGCCGTGCAGCGGCTCATGGCCCGCGGCTACGGGTTCGGGGCGGAGGGCGACTGGAAGACGGCCCTGCTGGTGCGGGCGGCCAAGGTCATGGGCGCCGGGCTGCCCGGGGGCGCGTCCCTCATGGAGGACTACACGTACCACCTGGTGCCGGGGGAGGAGAAGATCCTCGGCGCCCACATGCTGGAGGTCTGCCCGAGCCTCACCACGGCGCGACCCTCCCTCGAGGTGCATCCGCTGGGCATCGGCGGACGGGAGGACCCCGTGCGCCTGGTCTTCGACACCGACGCCGGCCCCGGCGTGGTCGTGGCGATGTCCGACATGCGGGACCGGTTCCGGCTCACCGCCAACACCGTGGACGTCGTGCCCCCGGACGCCCCGCTCCCGAACCTGCCGGTGGCCCGGGCCGTCTGGCGGCCGCACCCCGACCTCGCGACCTCGGCCGCGGCCTGGCTCACCGCCGGCGCCGCCCACCACACGGTCCTCAGCACCGCGGTGGGCGCCGACGTGGTCCGGGACTTCGCCGACATGACCCGGACCGAGCTGCTCGTCATCGACGACACCACCACCCTGCGGGAGTTCCAGCGCGAGGTGCGGTGGAACGCGGCCTACTACCGGCTCGCCCAGAAGCTCTGAGCGGGACGACCGGGACGGCCGGAACGACCATGATGACCAGGACCCCCGACGACCACCACGAGATCTCACCAGCACCGACCTCGATCGAACACTCCCACCACCGGGCAGTGCGGCCCGGACCGACGAAAGGCACGACCATGACCCCGAAGATCGACCTGAAGAAGACCCTCACCGGGGTGACCGCCCTGACCCTCGCGCTGGGCCTCACGGCCTGCGGCGGCAACCGCGGCGGCGGCGCGGAGGCGGGCTCCAACGAGGGCGCCAAGATCGGCGTGGCGATGCCCACGCAGCAGTCCGAGCGCTGGATCGCCGACGGCGAGAACGTCAAGGCGCAGCTCGAGGAGCTCGGCTACGAGGTGGACCTCCAGTACGCCAACGACGACATCCCCACCCAGATCTCCCAGATCGAGAACATGATCAACGGCGGGGCCAAGGCCCTGGTGATCGCCTCGATCGACGGCACCACGCTGACCAGCGTGCTCGACACGGCCGAGACTCAGGAGATCCCCGTGATCGCCTACGACCGCCTCATCAACGAGTCGGACACCGTGGACTACTACACGACCTTCGACAACTACGAGGTGGGCGTGCAGCAGGGCACGTCGCTGCTCACGGGCCTCGGGGTCCTCGACGAGAACGGCGAGCCCACCGGCGAGAAGGGCCCCTTCAACGTGGAGCTCTTCGCCGGCAGCCCCGACGACAACAACGCGACCTTCTTCTGGGACGGCGCGATGGACACCCTCAAGCCCTACCTGGACGACGGCACGCTCAACGTTCCCAGCGGCCAGACGGAGTTCGAGCAGGCCGCCATCCTGCGCTGGCTGCCGGACACCGCCCAGGACCGGATGGAGGACCTCATCACGGTGGGCGGCGGCGACCAGCTCGACGGCGTGCTCTCCCCGTACGACGGCCTCTCGATCGGCATCATCTCCGCGCTGCGCTCCGGCGGCTACTCCCAGGACGAGCTGCCCGTGGTGACCGGCCAGGACGCCGAGGTCGGCTCGGTGAAGTCGATCGTCAACGACGAGCAGTACTCCACGATCTTCAAGGACGTCCGCGAGCTCGGCGAGCGCGCGGTGCTCATGGTGGACTCCCTGATGCAGGGCGAGGAGCCCGAGGTCAACGACGAGGAGACCTACGACAACGGCGTGAAGGTGGTCCCCGCCTACCTGCTCGAGTCGCAGATCGTCACGAAGGACAACTACCAGGAGGTCCTCGTGGACAGCGGCTACTACGAGGCGTCCGAGCTCGAGTGATCGCGACCGGCCGGGCGGCCCTCCGCCGCCCGGCCGGTCCGTCCCTTCCACCCACCCACCAGCTCGAGACGAGGAGGCCCGCATGAGCGAGCACGTTCTGGAGATGCGCCGGATCAGCAAGTCCTTCCCCGGCGTCAAGGCGCTGCAGGACGTCACCCTGGCCGTCGCCCGCGGCGAGGTCCACGCGATCTGCGGGGAGAACGGCGCCGGCAAGTCCACCCTCATGAAGGTCCTGTCCGGCGTGTACCCGCACGGCACCTACGAGGGGGACATCGTCCTGGAGGGCGAGACCGTCTCCTTCCGGGACATCAAGGACAGCGAGCGCAGCGGGGTGGTCATCATCCACCAGGAGCTGGCCCTGTCCCCGTTCCTGTCCGTCGCGGAGAACATCTTCCTCGGCAACGAGCGCGCCACCCGCGGGTTCATCAACTGGAACGAGACCAACGCCAGGGCCGCCGACCTGCTCCGGCGCGTGGGCCTCGACGTGAACCCCAGCGTCCCGGCCGGGGACATCGGGGTGGGCAAGCAGCAGCTCGTGGAGATCGCGAAGGCGCTCTCCAAGGACGTGAAGCTGCTCATCCTCGACGAGCCCACGGCCGCCCTCAACGACGAGGACTCCGCGCACCTGCTGGGCCTGGTCCGCGGGCTGCGCGAGGACGGGATCACCTGCATCATCATCAGCCACAAGCTCAACGAGATCCGGGCGATCGCCGACTCCGTGACGATCCTGCGCGACGGGCAGACCATCGAGACCCTCAGCCTGCACGACGGGTCGGTCACCGAGGACCGGATCATCAAGGGCATGGTGGGCCGCGAGCTGACGAACCGGTACCCCGAGCGGGTTCCCGACATCGGCGCGGAGGTGCTCCGCGTCGAGGACTGGACCGTGCACCACCCCCGGGAGCACTCGCGGGTGGTGGTGGACAACGCGCACCTGTCCGTGCGGGCGGGCGAGATCGTGGGCATCGCCGGGCTGATGGGCGCCGGGCGCACGGAGCTGGCCATGAGCATCTTCGGGCGCAGCTACGGGTCCAACATCACCGGGCGGATGTACAAGAACGGCGAGGAGATCACGGCGCGGACGGTCAGCGAGGCGATCCGGCACGGCATCGCCTACGCCACGGAGGACCGCAAGCGCTACGGGCTCAACCTGATCGACGACATCAAGCGGAACATCTCCTCGGCGGCGCTGGGCAAGCTCACGTCCGCGGGCTGGGTCGACGGCGGGCGCGAGACGCTCGTGGCGCAGGACTACCGCACCAGCATGAACATCAAGGCGCCCTCGGTGTCCTCGATCACCGGCAAGCTCTCCGGCGGCAACCAGCAGAAGGTCGTCCTGTCCAAGTGGATGTTCGCCGACCCCGACGTGCTCATCCTCGACGAGCCCACCCGGGGCATCGACGTGGGGGCGAAGTACGAGATCTACACGATCATCAACAGGCTGGCCGCGCAGGGGAAGGCGGTGCTGGTCATCTCCTCCGAGCTGCCGGAGCTGCTGGGGATCTGCGACCGGATCTACACGCTCGCCGAGGGCCGGATCACCGCCGAGGTGCCCATCGCCGAGGCCACCCCCGAACGACTCATGCAGCACATGACCAAGGAAAAGGACTGACCCATGGCTTCCACCCTCGTCGACGAGGACCGGGCTCTCGACAGCCGGGGCCCGCAGAAGGCCTCCACCGTGGCCGGCGCCGGCCGGTTCCTCATGAGCCGGCTCCGCCAGATCGGCATCTTCCTGGCCCTGCTGGTGATCGTGACGCTGTTCCAGGCCCTGACCGGCGGCGCGCTGCTGCAGCCGGACAACGTCTACAACATCATCGTCCAGAACAGCTACATCCTGCTGCTGGCGATCGGCATGGTCATGATCATCGTGGCCGGGCACATCGACCTGTCGGTCGGCTCGGTGGCCGCGTTCGTGGGCGCCATGTCCGGGATCATGATCCGGGACTGGAGCCTGCCGTGGTGGGTGGCCCTCGTCGCCGCCCTCGCGGTCGGCGCGCTCGTGGGCGCCTGGCAGGGCTTCTGGGTGGCCTACATCGGGATCCCCGCCTTCATCGTGACCCTCGCCGGCATGCTGGTCTTCCGCGGGCTGACGCAGATCGTGCTCGAGAACCAGCGGATCACCGGCTTCCCGCCGGAGTACCGCCAGCTCGGCGGCGGCTCCCTCTTCCCGGGGCTGTTCCCGCCGGCGACCAACATCCTGGACTGGACCACGGTGGGCATCGGCCTGATCGCCACGGCCATGCTCGTGCTGAGCCAGCTCCGGGGCCGGGCCAACCGGGCGAAGCTCCACCTCGAGGACGAGCCGCGCGCCTGGTTCCTCACGCGGCTGGTCTTCGGCGTCGTCGTCATCCTCGCGCTCACCTTCCTGCTGGCCAGCTCGCGCGGCGGGACGCCGATCGTGCTCGTGGTCCTCGGCGTGCTGGTGGTCGCCTACAGCGCCGTCATGAACCGGACGGTGTTCGGCCGCCACGTGTACGCCCGCGGCGGCAACCTCCAGGCGGCCCAGCTGTCCGGTGTGAACACCAAGCGCGTCGACTTCCTGCTCTTCGTCAACATGGGCGTGCTGGCCGCGCTGGCCGGGCTGGTGTTCACCGGCCGGCTCAACTCCGCCGGGCCGGGCGCCGGAAACCTGTTCGAGCTGGACGCGATCGCCGCGGCCTTCATCGGCGGCGCCGCCGTGACCGGTGGCGTGGGCACCATCATCGGCGCCATCACCGGCGGTCTGATCATGGGCGTGCTCAACAACGGCATGTCCCTCATGGGCGTGGGCATCGACTACCAGCAGTTCATCAAGGGCCTGGTGCTCCTGCTGGCGGTCGGGTTCGACGTGTTCAACAAGCGCCGCGCCTCGAACGCGCTCAAATGACCGCGCCCGCCCCGCGGTCCTTCGGGACGCTGCCCGACGGTCGGGAGGTCACCGCGCACACCCTCGCTACCCCGGGCGGGCTGAGCCTGCGCGTGCTCGACCTCGGCGCCGCGGTCCAGGCCCTGCACCTGCCCGGCCCGGCCGGGGGCCCCGGCACCAACGTGGTGCTGGGGCACCCGGACGCCGCCGGCTGCGCGGCACCCCCGGAGGCCTTCCTGGGGGCGGTGGTCGGCCGCTGCGCCAACCGGATCGCCGGGGCCCGCTTCGACCTCGACGGGACCACCGTGGAACTGGCGGCCAACGAGGGCGGCAACACCCTGCACGGCGGCCCCGACGGATTCCACCGTCGCACCTGGCGGACGGTCTCCGCGAGCCGCGACGTCCTGGTGCTGGAGCTGGTCAGCCCGGACGGTGACCAGGGCTTTCCCGGCGAGGTGGTCCTCCGGGCCCGGTACGCCGTCACGGACGACGTCCTCGCTCTGGACCTGGAGGCCCGCACCGACGCCCCGACCGTGGTCGGGCCCGCGAGCCACGTCTACCTCAACCTCGCCGGGGAGGGGTCGGGGAGGGTCGACGACCACACGCTCACCGTCGAGGCCGACCGGTACCTGCCGGTCGGCCGGGACGGGGTGCCGCTGGACGGCCTCGCCGCCGTGCGCGGGACGCCGCTGGACCTCACCGCCCCCGCCCGGCTCGGGGACCGGGTGCGGGCGGAGCACCCGCAGATCGCGGCCGTGGGCGGGATCGACCACTCCTTCCACCTGCGCGGCACCGGGCTGCGCGCCGCCGCCCGGCTGGAGCACCCGGCGAGCGGGCGGTCCGTGGAGCTGTGGACCGACCAGCCGGCCCTGCAGGTGTACACGGGCAACGCCCTGGACGGCACCATCACCGGCACCGGCGGGCGCGCCTATCCGCGGGGAGCGGGGATCGCCCTGGAGCCCCAGTACCACCCGGACTCGCCGAACCGGCCGGAGCTCTCCGACCCGGTGCTGCGCCCGGGGCAGACCTACCGCTCCCGCACCGAGTGGCGCTTCCGGTACTAGCGGCCGCCGGCCTTGTTCTCGCGCCGCTTCGCCATGATGCGGCCGAAGACCGCGGTGCCGACCATGAACAGGATCCTTCGCATGCTGGTGCTCCTTCTTCTCGCTGGGGTGCTGCTCGGATGACGTGCCCAGTCCACGCTACGGGGTGTCCCGGCAAAAGGTAAGTGAGCTGAAGAGTTTTCGGCCGAGAGCGAGCACGCCGGGGGCCCCGCGTCAGCGGGTGCGGGGGCGGTAGCCGGCGTCGTCGTTGACGTACGCGTAGTAGAAGCCGATCAGGACCCCGCCGCCCAGGAAGTTGCCCAGGAGGGCGATCCCCACGTTGGCGCCCGCGGCCCCCACGTCGAGTCCGTCCTCCAGTCCCACCACGGTGAACAGGACCGTGTTGGCCACGGAGTGCTCGAGACCCAGGAACGCGAAGAGGAAGACGGCCACGATCATGATCAGGCTCTTCATCAGGTCGTCCTTCACCAGGCCGTTGTAGACGAGCAGCATCGCCAGGTTGATGAGGAAGTTGCACAGCACCGCGCGCAGGAACAGGTCCGTCCACCCGGTGCCGCCGCTGGTGACGAACTCGAGCTTGTGCGCCACGGCGGCCTCCATCTCCGCGTGCGCGGGCCCGTCCGTGATGGTGCTGAAGCGCAGCACCACGGCCACGAGCAGCCCGCCCAGGAAGTTGCCCAGATAGCACAGCCCGAGCAGCCGCACCGCCTTGAACCACGAGGTGCGGCGGTAGTAGGCGCCGATGGAGACGATCATCATGTTGGACGTCAGGAGCTCGGACTTCGAGTAGTAGATGAAGACCAGCGCCCAGCCGAAGGTCACGGCGCCCAGCAGGCGTCCCAGGGGGCGCAGCGTCGCGTCCCCGGCGGGCACGGCGTCGAACGCGGCGACGACGGCGAAGTTCGCGGCGAACAGGACACCGATGATCATCCCGGCCATCCCGGCGCGCTGCAGGTAGCGCCGCGCCAGCTCGCCGGACATGGTCGTCTTGGTCTCCAGCGCCGCGAGGACGGTGCTGATGAACTGCTTGCCCGGGAACAGCTGCTGCGGGTCGGAGGTCATGCTCGGCGCCCGTCTCCAGAGGTGGCCGTGGACCCGGGCGGCGTCCAGGAGCCGCCCGGTGGGACCATCCTAGGCGCGGGCCCGCGCCCCCGGTCCCGGGGACCCGGCGCCGGCGCCGCCACCGGCATCGACGACGGAACGGCCCCGGTGCCGCACCGGAGCCGTTCCGTCCGTCCTGCCGGAGATCATGCCTCCGGGAGCTTGGCCGCGAGGATCCCCCGGATGTAGTCCCGGTTCATGGCCGTCACCGTGAGGCCGTCGCCGCCGTAGTGCTCCACGCACATGGGGCCGTCGAAGCCGGCCTCCAGCGCCATGCCGATGGCCTCGCGGTAGTCGATGAAGCCGAGGGCCAGCGGCGCCGGCGCCGAGGCGTAGGAACCGGTCGCGGGGTCGTGGTCCCGGAAGTAGTTCTTGAGCTGCCAGTAGTTGGTGTGGGGAAGCATCTTGGTCAGCATCTCCCGCCAGTCCTCGACCTCCCGGTGCAGGCGGACGATGTTGCCGATGTCGGGGCACAGCCCCACGTTGGTCAGGTCCACGGCGGTGACGAGCTGCACGGAGCTGTCGGCGGTGCCGAGGAAGGTGCCCTCGTACATCTCCAGCGACACGCTGACCCCACGCTCGGCGGCGTACTCGCCGAGCTCGCGGAAGCGGGCGGCGGCCTTCTCCCGGTTCTCCGGGGTCTCCTCGTCCTCGGCGCCCTCCGCGAGCCAGAACCAGGTGGCCTGCTTCTGCGGCTCGGTGAACGGGTCGTGCAGCCCCAGGCACACCATGGGCACCTCGAGGTCCGCCGCGGCGTCGATGGTCCGCTTCGTGTAGGCCATGTTCTCCCGGGCCCGGTCCTCGTCCGGGGTGATCACGCTCTTGCGGGTCACGGCGATGTCGCTGAAGGCGAGGTCGTAGGAGCGGGCCGTCTCGAGCAGCCGGCGGCGGCCGTCGGTGTCGAGGTCGGCGGGCCGGACCCAGGAGTCGGTGAGGTCGACGTGGTCGAAGCCCGCGAGGCGGACCTCGCGCAGCGTCTGCCTCCAGGCCTCGGGGCCGGCGGTGGTGCGGTCGCGGCCGTCGGCGGTGGTGCCGGTGAAGTTCAGCAGGGCGGCGCCGATCGGCCAGGTCTCGGGGGTGTGCGGCATGGTTCTCTCCTTGTCGGGCGCCTCGTCGGGCGCCGTGCTGGGTGGTGTCCGGGGTGCGCGGTGGCACCGGTGCTCGGGGCGGCGCGGGCTCACACCATGTGCTTGCCGCCGTCGATGAAGTACGAGGCGCCGTTGACGAACCCGGCCTCGTGGCTGGTCAGGAAGGCGACGAGGGCGGCCACGTCCTCCGGCTGCCCGACGCGGCCGGCGGGGATGCCCGCGGACATGGCGGACTTGCGGTCCTCGGTGAGCGCCCCGCCCATGATGTCCGTGTCGATGGGGCCCGGGACGAGCGCGTTGCAGGTGATCCCGTGCGCCCCCAGCTCCCGGGCGCCACCGCGGGTCAGACCGAGGACCGCGGCCTTCGCCGCGGCGTACCCGGTCTTCGAGAACGTCCCGCCGCCGTCGTAGGCCGTGATCGAGGACGTGTTGACGATCCGGCCGCCGTGGCCGCCCTCGACCATGCGCCGGGCCGCCGCCTGCATCATGAGCAGCGTGCCCGTGGCGTTGACGTCCATGACCCGGGTCCAGACGTCCCTCGTGAGCTCGAAGAAGGAGTGGGGGCTGGCGATGCCGGCGAGGTTCACCTCGGCGAGCACGGGCGGCAGGTGGGCGTCGATCTCCTCGAACGCGGCGTCCACGGAGGCGGGGTCGGCGACGTCGACCGGGATGCCGCGCACCGGGCTCTCCGTCCGTCCGGCGAGCTCGGCGGCGAAGGAGCGGACGCCGTCGGCGTCGACGTCCAGCACCGCCAGGGCCCACCCCTCCCGTGCCAGGCGGCGGGCGACGTGGCGGCCGATGCCGCGCTCGGCCCCGGCGCCGGTGACCACCGCCGTCCGGTGCGCGGGGAACTGTCCGTCGGTCATGAGAACTCCTTCGGGGCGATCAAATGCGGGGCGATCAGGTGCGGGGCGTGGTGTCGGTGGCCGGCTCACGCGGCCAGGGCGTAGACGACCCAGGCCAGGGCGAAGGCCATGAAGCCGATCGCGGTGCCGACCACCGACCAGGTCTTCAGCGTGGTCAGGGTGTCGAAGCCGCAGAACTTGCCGATGAGCCAGAAGCCCGAGTCGTTGACGTGCGAGAAGGTGATGGAGCCCGCCGCGATGCCGACGACGATGGCGGCCAGCCCGACGCCGGACAGGCCCAGCTCCGCGACGGCGGGCGCCATGATGGAGCCTGCCGTGGTCGCGGCCACGGTGGCCGAGCCCTGGGCCACGCGGAAGGCGATCGCCACGAGGAAGCCGGCCAGGATCACCGGGAGCCCCATCGCGTCCAGGCCGCCGGCGATGGTGCCGCCGATCCCGGTCTCGGTGAGCACCCGGCCGAAGGCGCCGCCGGCGCCCGTGATGAGGATGATCGAGCAGACCGGGGCGAGGGCGTGGTCGACCAGGTCCTCCAGGGCGCCGCCGATCGAGCCGCGGCCGCGCCGCGGCCGCAGGTACAGCAGGTACATCGCGAACAGCGTGGCGATCAGCAGCGCGATCGGGGTGTTGCCGATGAGCCGGGACAGGCGGAACAGGACGTTGTCCTCGCCCACGGACCCGCTGGCCTCCAGCGTGGTGAACAGCGTGTTGAAGAAGATCAGCACGAGCGGCAGCAGCAGGACGAAGATGATCGTCCAGAAGCCGGGCCGGGGCATGTCGTCCTCGAGCTCCACCTCGCCCAGGAGGTTCGGCACGGGCATGTCCGGGTAGCGCTTGGCGATGACCAGGCTGAGCCGGTAGCCGGCGAGGTACCACGTGGGCAGGCCGACCAGGAGCGAGACGAGCACGACCATCCCGACGTCGGCGCCCATCACCGTGGCGGCGGCGGTGGGGCCCGGGTGCGGCGGGGTGAGGGCGTGCATCATCAGGAAGGCGCCGATGGAGGGCAGCACGTAGAGCATGAAGGAACCGCCCAGACGCCGCGCCACCGTGTAGATGATCGGCAGCATCACGATGAAGCCGGCGTCGAGGAAGATCGGGAACGCGTAGAAGAGGGAGGCCACCGCCAGGGCGAGCGGGGCCCGCTTCTCCCCGAACCGCCGCAGCATCGCGTCGGCGAGCACCTGGGCGCCGCCCGAGACCTGGACCAGGCGGCCGAGCACCGCGCCGAAGCCCACGAGCAGGGCCACGTTGCCCACGGTGGTGCTGAACCCCGCGACCACCACGCCCACGACGTCGGCCACGCCGATGCCGGCGGCCAGCGCCGTGAGCAGGCTGATGATGATCAGGGAGAAGAACGCGTGGACGCGGAGCTTGATGATCAGGAAGAGCAGCGCGGCGATGGCCGCGACCGCGATGGCGAGCAGAGCCCACGTGGGCCTCTCCGCCAGGACGAGCGCGTCCGCCGTGGCGGCGGGAAGAAGGATGTGCATAGCTGAATCACCTTTGATCAGAACGCGGGCGGGCCACCCTGATGCTGTGGCGTGGACCACATTCAACGGCCATTGGCCAATACCCTATAGGATATTGGTTAACTGTCCAGTGGGTGGGGCGTTGTCAGGAGCGGTCCGGCCGCCCTCCGCGCCCGCTACTGCGTGGGACAATGCCTGTTACGGCGGACGCGAGTGAGGAAATCGGCATGGACACGACTGTTCCGGGCGGGACGTGGGTGCAGCGCAGCATCCTCGCGGACCAGGTCTACAAGGAGATCCTCGCGCGCCTCATGGACGGTGACCTGAAGTCCGGGGACCCCATCAGCATCGACGGCACGGCGCGCGCGCTGGGCGTCTCGCCGACCCCGGTCCGGGAGGCCTTGGCGCGGCTGGAGTCCACGAACATGGTGGTCCGCGCCGCGCTGCGCGGCTACCGCGTGGCACCCCTGCTCACGCACGAGGAGCTGCTGGACCTCATGGACGCGCGCCTGCTCATCGAGCCGTACAACGCCGAACTGGCGTGCGGCCGCGCGGACGCGACCTTCCTGGAGTCCCTCGAGCGGTCCATCGACGACCTCCGCGAGGCGCCGAACGGGCCCCACTTCTCCGACTACCGCTCCTACTGGGAGGCGGACGAGCGCTTCCACCGGCTCATCGCGGAGCAGGCCGGCAACAAGTTCGTCCTCGGCGCCTACGAGTCCCTCGGCGGGCACGTGCACCGGTTCCGGCTCTTCAGCGGACTGGGGGTGCAGGACGCGCGGAGCGCCATCGAGGAGCACGCGCGGATCCTCCAGGCGCTGCGCCGCGGCGACCCCGCGGCCGCGCGGATCGCCATGGCCGGGCACATCTGCGGCGTGCGGGAGCGGGCCATCCACGAGCACGAGAGCGCCGGCCAGGACGCCCGGAGCGAGAGCGCCTGAGGCCCCTCCCGCACCCCTCGACACCTCCCGGTGTGGTTGACACCACACTCCGGTGCGTGGATCCTATAGGAAACACGGCGAAGACCTGATCCGGTTCCCGCGGTCGCTCGCGACCCGCGCTCCGATGCCGCCGTGTCCCACGGACAGAACATGTGCACATCAGAGGAGATGGGGATCATGGCTCAGCGCTCGGTAGCAGTAGTCGGTTCGGGATACATGGGCGGGGGCATCGCCCAGGTGCTCGCCCTCGGCGGCGCGCGGGTCGCGCTCGCCGACATCTCGCAGGAGATCGCCGAGAAGAACCTCGAGCGCCTGCTCGGGGAGGCGGAGCAGTTCGTCGCCGACGGGCTCTTCCCGGCGGACGCGGTCGAGCGCCTGCGGGAGAACCTGTGGGCCGCTCCCAGCATCGAGGAGGCCGTCGCGGACGCCTCCTACGTGGAGGAGGCCGTCCCGGAGAAGCTCGACATCAAGCACGGCACCCTGCGCCGGATCAGCGACGCCGCTCCGGCGGACGCCGTGATCGGCTCCAACACCTCCACCATCTCCATCGCCCAGCTCGCCGAGGTCGTCGAGAACCCGGGCCGCTTCCTGGGGGTGCACTTCTCCAACCCCGCGCCGTTCATCCCCGGCGTCGAGGTCATCCCGCACGCGACCACCACGCCCGAGACGGTCGCGGCGGCCCAGGAGATCGTCGAGCTGACCGGCAAGAAGTCCGCCGTGGTCAAGGACGTCACCGGTTTCGTGCTCAACCGCCTGCAGTACGCCCTCTTCCACGAGGCCGCCCAGCTGGTCGAGGAGGGCATCGCCACCGCCGAGGACGTCGACACGCTCGTGCGCACCACCTTCGGCTTCCGGCTGCCGTTCTTCGGCCCCTTCGCGATCGCGGACATGGCCGGACTGGACGTCTACTCCTTCTGCTACGCCTCCCTGCAGACCTCCTTCCCCGAGCGCTTCGCCACGCCCAAGGCCCTCCAGGACCTCGTCGACGCCGGGAAGCTCGGCACCAAGTCCGGCGCCGGCTTCCTGCAGATCCCTGCCGAGCGCTCGAACGACCTCGTCGCGTACCGCAACAAGGCGTACGTGGCCATGGGGCAGCTCCTGAACGACCTGGGCCCCAGCCCGGTCGACGAGGAGACCGCCCAGCAGGGCGGCGCGTCCGCCCCCGCCGGCTGAGCCGGCGCCACCGCACACCCCGCCGGCCGGAGCGGCGCTCGACGTCGATCGCCGCTCCGCCCGGCCACCCTTCTGAGACCACCGAGGCTGGAACGATGACTTTTCTTGTGAACGATCCTGCGGAGTTCGCGTCCGACGCGCTGCGGGGCTATGTGGCCGCCCATCCCGAGCACGTGGTGGCCGCCCACGGCGGGGTGGTGCGCGCCTCCGAGACGCCCGCGGGCCAGCCGGCGCTGGTGATCGGCGGGGGGTCGGGGCACTACCCGGCGTTCGCCGGGTGGATCGGGCCGGGGATGGGCCACGGCGCCCCGTGCGGCAACATCTTCTCCTCGCCCTCCGCCTCCCAGGTGTACTCCGTGGCGCGCTCGGCGGAGAACGGCGGGGGTGTGGTCCTGGGCTTCGGCAACTACGCCGGGGACGTGCTGCACTTCGGCCAGGCCGCGGAGAAGCTGCGCGCCGAGGGCGTGGACGTGCGGATCATCCGGGTCTCCGACGACATCGCCTCGGGCCCGGCCGAGGCCCACCGTGAGCGCCGCGGCATCGCCGGGGACCTGCCGGTGTTCAAGATCGCCGGGGCGGCGATCGAGGCCGGGGCCGATCTGGACGAGGCCGAGCGGGTGGCGTGGAAGGCCAACGACGCGACCCGGTCCTTCGGGGTGGCCTTCGAGGGCTGCACCCTGCCCGGTGCCGGCGAGGCGCTGTTCCACGTGCCGGCCGGGGAGATGGCGATCGGGCTCGGGATCCACGGCGAGCCCGGCGTGCGCGAGGTGCCGATGGGCACGGCCGACGAGGTCGCCGACCTGCTGCTCGACGGGGTGCTGGAGGAGGAGCCCGTCCGGGTCGAGGGCGGCTACCAGGGGCGGGTGGCGGTGCTCGTCAACGGTCTGGGCACGGTCAAGTACGAGGAGCTGTTCGTGGTCTACGCCCGGGTGGCCGCCCGGCTGGCCGAGAAGGGGCTCACCGTGGTGGCCCCGGAGGTCGGGGAGCACGTCACCAGCCTGGACATGGCAGGGTGCTCGCTGACCGTGGTGTTCCTCGACGAGGAGCTCGAGCGATACTGGCTGGCCCCGGCCGACACCCCGGCGTTCCGCCGGGGTGCCCCGGACACGGCCGGGCGGCCGGCGCGGACCGGGGTGCACACCCCCGGCGCGGAGGAGGTGCCCGAGGCCACCGCGGAGTCCCGGTCGGCGGCCGAGCGGGTCGTGGCGGCCCTGGCGGTGCTGGAGGCGACCGCGGCCGAGCACGAGGAGCACTTCGGCAAGCTGGACGCCATCGCCGGCGACGGCGACCACGGCCAGGGCATGGCCTACGGGACCCGGGGCGCGCTGGCGGCCGCCCGGGACGCGGCCGCGGCCGGTGCCGGGGCGCGGACCGTGCTGCTGCGCGCCGGGGATGCCTGGGCCGAGGAGGCCGGCGGCACCTCCGGTGCCCTGTGGGGCGCGGCGCTGACCGCGGCCGGCGGGGTCTTCGACGACGCCGCCGGGGCCGGGTCGGACGAGGCGGTGGCCGCCCTGGTGGCCGGGATCGACGCGGTCGTGCGGCTGGGCGGGGCCCAGCCGGGGGACAAGACCATGGTCGACGCCGCCCTGCCGTTCCGCGAGGCGCTGCTGGCCGAGTTCGAGACCTCCTCCGACCTGGCGGGCGCCACGAAGAAGGCCGCCGCCGTGGCGCGGGAGGCCGCCGAGGCCACCGCGGACATCACCGCCCGCCGCGGGCGCTCGAAGGTGCTGGGCGACAAGAGCCTGGGCACTCCGGACCCCGGGGCGCTGTCCTTCTCCGTGCTCATGGACGCCCTGGGCGATCTCTTCGCCCGGACCCCGGACGCCCGGTAGGAGGCGGTCGTGACGGTGTGGGTCGGCACGAGCTGGAAGATGAACAAGACCCTGGCCCAGGCCACGGACTGGGCCCGGGGCCTGGCCGAGGCCCTGGCCGGGCGGGACCTCGGGGACGTGCAGCCCTTCGTGATCCCCCCGGCCACGGCGATCGCCGCGGTGGCCCAGGTCCTGGCGGAGGAGCCCCGGGTGCTGGTCGGGGCGCAGAACGCGCACTGGGCCGAGGCCGGTGCCTGGACCGGGGAGGTCTCCGTGCCCCAGGTCGCCGACGCCGGGGCCCGGATCGTGGAGATCGGCCACTCCGAGCGCCGCGAGCACTTCGGCGAGACGGACGAGACCGTCCGCGCCAAGGTCGCCGCGACCCTGGCCCACGGGCTCGTCCCGCTGCTGTGTGTCGGGGAACCGGCGGAGGTGCAGGCCGCCGGCGGGTCCGGCGCGCACGTCCTCGGCCAGGTCGAGCGCGCCCTGGCCGGCCTCGAGGCCGAGCAGCTGTCCCGGGTGCTGATCGCCTACGAACCGATCTGGGCGATCGGCGAGCACGGCCGCCCGGCCACCGTCGCGGAGCTGGCCGAACCCTTCGCCGCCCTGGGTGCGCACTGGGGGTCCCGGGTGCGCGGGCTGCTCTACGGCGGGTCGGTCAACCTGGACAACGCCGCGGACCTGCTCGGCATCGACCACGTGGACGGCCTGTTCGTCGGCCGCACGGCCTGGCGGCTGGAGGGCTACCTGCGCCTGCTCGAGATCGCGCGGAGCGCTGAGGCGGCCCGCGCGAGGACCATCAACGACGAGAACGACGACAAGGAAAAGGTGAAGTGATGAGCGAGAAGAAGCTGCGGATCGTGATCGGCGGCGACGACGCCGGGTTCGACTACAAGGAGGCCCTGCGCCGGGACCTCGAGGCCGACGACCGCGTGGAGAGCGTGGTCGACGTCGGCGTCTCGAAGACCGAGAACACGGACTACCCGCACGTGGCCGTCGAGGCCGCCCGGAAGGTCGCCTCCGGGGAGGCCGACCGGGCGCTGCTGATCTGCGGCACGGGCCTGGGCGTGGCGATCTCGGCGAACAAGGTCCCCGGGATCCGGGCGGTGACCGCCCACGACTCCTACTCGGTGGAGCGCTCGGTGCTCTCCAACAACGCCCAGGTGCTGTGCATGGGCCAGCGGGTCGTCGGCCTGGAGCTGGCCCGGCGCCTGGCCAAGGAGTGGCTGGGCTACACCTTCGACACCACCAGCGCCTCGGCGGCCAAGGTCGAGGCCATCACCGGCTACGAGAACGGCTGACCGCACCCCGGCACCAGCCCCGCCGGGCCTCGGCACGGGACACCGTGCCGGGGCCCGGCGCGTGTCCGCGCCGGGGCCGCGACTACGTCCGCGCAGCACGCAGGTGCGCCAGGACGGCCGCCCCCACCTCCTCCGGCCGCTCCTCGGCGAGGAAGTGGCCCGCGTCCACGGCCCGCCCCGTGGCCCGCGGGAACTGCCGCCGCCACAGCGCGAGCGGGTCCTCCCGCGCGCCGACCCGCCCCCGGGCGCCCCACAGGACGAGGGCGGGCAGGTCCCGCTGCTCGTGCTCGTCCGCCTCGTCGATCTCCCGGTCCGGGCCGGCGGCCGCGCGGTAGTCGCGGCACCAGGCGTCGACCACGGCGGGATCCCGCGCCGCGTCCTCGTAGGCGGCGAGCGCCGCCGGGTCGAACGGGACCTGCGTGCCGCTGAGCCCCTGGAGCGTCCGGCGCACGAAGTACACGGGGTCGTGGCCGATCAGGGTCTGCGGCAGGCCCTCGCCCTGGGCGAGGAAGGCCCAGTGGTAGTACTGCAGGGCCATCCACGCGTCCATCGACCGCCACACCGCCTGGGTGGGCAGGATGTCCAGCAGGGCCACGGAGGCCACCGCGCCGGGGGCGTCGAGCGCCATCCGGTGGGCGGTCCGGGCGCCGCGGTCGTGCCCGACGACGGAGAACCGCTCGTGACCCAGCGCCCGCATGAGCTGCACCTGGTCGGCGGCCATCGCCCGGAAGGTGTGCTCCTCGCTGCTCGTGCGCGAGCCGCCGTAGCCGCGCAGGTCGGCCGCGACCACGGTGAACTCCTCGGCCAGCACGGGGGCGAGGTGGTGCCACATGGCGTGGGTCTGCGGGAAGCCGTGCAGCAGGAGCACGGGCGGGCCGTCGCCGCCCGTGCGGGCGTGGATCGTGCCGTCGGCCACGGGGACGTGGTGGGCGGTGAAGTCGGGGAACACGGTTCCTCCTGCAGGTCGGGGACGGGCCGCGCGGCGCGGGCCCGGGACTGTAATGCGGGCCCGGCGGCGTTGTACGTGATGGGCTGGACCGCACACGCTCCAGACAACACCAGCGAGGAACCGGGAGAAACCCCATGAACCACGCCCCGACGCAGTTCGTCGACCCCGCGGCCCCCACCGGTCACGGCACGAGCACGCGGGAGCTCGTGGAGACCGCCGAGCGGTACACCGCGCGCACGTACTCCCCGCTGGACGTGGTGGTGGCCCGTGCCCAGGGCACCACCGTCACGGACGTGGAGGGCCGGGAGTACCTCGACTTCCTCGCCGGCTACTCGGCGCTGAACTTCGGCCACGGCCACCCGGCGGTCCTCGAGGCGGCCCGGACCCAGCTGGAGCGCGTGACGCTGACCAGCCGGGCCGTCCACAACGACCAGCTCGGCCCCTTCGCCCGGGACCTGTGCGAGCTGCTCGGCCAGGACATGATGCTGCCGATGAACACCGGCGCCGAGGCCGTGGAGTCGGCGATCAAGGTCGCCCGCAAGTGGGGCTACGAGCGCAAGGGGGTGGCCCCGGGCCGGGCGCAGATCGTGGTGGCGGCGGGGAACTTCCACGGCCGCACCACCACGGTCATCAGCTTCTCCGACGACGACGAGGCGCACCGCAACTACGGCCCCTACACGCCGGGCTTCGTGACCGTCCCGTTCGGGGACCTCGCCGCCCTCGAGGCGGCCGTCACCGAGGACACCGTCGCGGTGCTGCTGGAGCCCATCCAGGGCGAGGCCGGGGTGATCGTGCCGCCGCCGGGGTACCTGCAGGGTGTGCGGCGGTGCACGGCCGAGCGCGGCGTCCTGCTCGTCGCGGACGAGATCCAGTCCGGGCTGGGCCGCACCGGCCGGACGCTGGCGTGCGAGCACGAGGACGTGGAGGCGGACCTCTACCTGCTGGGCAAGGCCCTGGGCGGGGGAGTCCTGCCGGTGTCCGCGGTGGTGGGCCGGGCGGACGTGCTCTCGGTGCTGCGGCCCGGCCAGCACGGCAGCACGTTCGGCGGGAACCCGCTGGCCGGCGCCGTCGGCCGCGCCGTCGTCGCCCTCCTCGCCACCGGGGAGCCCCAGGAGCGGGCGCGGGTCATGGGGGAGAAGCTGCACGCCGGCCTGGCGGAGCTGGCGCCGCTGGGCCTGACCGAGGTGCGCGGGCGCGGGCTGTGGGCCGGGATCGACATCGATCCGCGGCTCGGCACCGGCCGGGAGTGCTGCGAGCGGCTGGTGGCCCACGGGATCCTCGCCAAGGACACCCACGGCTCCACCATCCGGCTGAGCCCGCCGCTGGTGATCACCGACCGGGAGCTGGAGCGGGGCCTGACCGCGCTCGCGGACGTGCTGCGGGAGATGGCCGGCCGCTGACCCGCCTCAGCCCGTCCCGGCGGGCGCCTCCCC
Source organism: Kocuria sp. UCD-OTCP (assembly GCF_000349605.1). Lineage (NCBI taxonomy): Bacteria > Bacillati > Actinomycetota > Actinomycetes > Micrococcales > Micrococcaceae > Kocuria > Kocuria sp. UCD-OTCP. The sequence goes on along the minus strand of NZ_AOSQ01000025.1, from coordinate 72,510 downwards.
GTGGGCCAGCGCCGACTCGATGCTGCCGGCGAGCTGCGCCGGCGAGGTCTTCGGGGCGAAGCGGCGGATCACCCGCCCGTCCCGGCCCACGAGGAACTTGGTGAAGTTCCACTTGATGGCGTCGCCCATGATCCCGCCCCGCTCCCCGCGCAACCACGACCACAGGGGGTGGGCGCCGGGGCCGTTGACGTCGACCTTCTCGAACATCGGGAACGTCACGCCGTAGTTGCGGCTGCAGAAGTCGGCGATCTCCTCCTCGCTGCCCGGCTCCTGGTGCCCGAACTGGTTGCAGGGGAAGCCCAGGACCACGAGCCCGTCCTGCCGGAAGTCCCGCCACAGCTGCTCGAGGCCCTCGTACTGCGGTGTGAACCCGCACTCGCTCGCGGTGTTGACCACGAGCACCACCTTCCCGGCGTACTCGGACAGCGGCTGCTCGCGCCCGTCCAGGGTGGTGGCGGTGAAGTCGTGCAGCGTGGTCATGGGAGCCTCCGGAGCGGTCGGGGACGGCGGTCTGCTCCCATTCTGCCGCCGACGCGCCGCCCGCGCCCGCGAGAGCGCCCGCGATCCCGCGGGTCAGTGCTGCGGCCCCTTCATCCGGGCCAGGAAGCGGAACCTGTCCCCGCGGAACACCGAGCGGGTCCACTCCACGGGGGAGTCGTCAGCCGTGAACCCGAGCCGGTGGATCAGCAGCAGGGGAGCCCCCATCTCGATGCCCAGGAGCCGGACGTCGTCCGGGCCGGCGAGCCGGGTCTCCACGGTGTCCTCGGCCGCCACGATGTCGATGCCGAAGTCCTGGCGCAGCGCGGTGTACAGGGAGCCGGTCCGGTCCAGGTGCGCCGCCAGGCCGGGCAGCGCTCCGGCGAGCAGGGCGACCTCGTGGGCCAGCGGCTCGCCGTTGATGAGGCGGATCCGCTCCACCCGCGCGAGCTCGGCGCCGACGGGCACGCGCAGCCGGGCCGCTGCGTCGTCGTCGGCGGCCGTGCGGCTCACGTCGAGGACCGTGGAGGAGCTCACGAGGCCCTGGGCGTCGGCGTCGTCGCTGAACGAGGTGAGCTGGCGGACGTAGGTGAACCGCGGCGGGGCCACGAAGGTCCCCCGGCCCTGGGCCCGGCCCAGCACCCCTTCCGCCACGAGCTCGCCGATGGCCTGGCGGACCGTGGTCCGGGAGGTGGCGTACTGCTCGGCGAGCGCCCGCTCCGTGGGGATGAGCGCGCCGGGGGTCGCGTCCCGCACGAGCGCCCGGAGCTGCTCCTTGAGCAGGTAGTACTTCGGGACGGCCCGCGGCTCCGCGCTCATGGGGCCAGCATATCGACCGCGCCGCCCGGTCCTGCGGGCACCGTTTCCCGAGGTGTGAGCATTGACACACAAATTGGTCTAGTCCAAGCTGGGGGAACGACAGCTGTGACGATCGCGAACACTGCGGCCGAGAGAAGGGGAACTGCTCATGAGTGCACGAACGAGGCGTCGGTCCCGGGCCGTGGTGCTGGGGACCGGCCTGTCGATGGCCGTGGTGCTGGCCGCCTGCGGCGGCGGTGGGGAGAGCGCGAGCGGCAGCGGGGAGGGCGACGGCGTGATCGAGGTCTGGGCCCACAGCGGCCAGGCGGCCGAGGCCGAGGCGCTCGAGGCCCTCGTCGCCGAGTACAACGACTCGCAGGAGGACGTCAGCGTCGAGCTGACCCTCATCCCCGAGCCGGACTACACCAGCACCGTCCAGGCGACCGCCGCGGAGGACCTGCCCGACGTGATGGAGATGGACGCCCCGACGATGGCGTCCTTCGTCTACGACCGCAAGCTCGTGCCCCTCGACGACGTGGTGTCGCAGGAGACCCTCGAGAACCGGATCGAGGGCGTGCGGGAGAGCGGCACGTACCAGGACCAGACCTACGCTGTCGGCATGTTCGACGTCGGGCTCGGGCTGTGGGGCAACCAGCAGCTCCTCGACGCCGCGGGCGTGGAGGCCCCGGCCACCGCCGACGAGGCGTGGACGGCGGAGGAGTTCGAGCAGAACCTGCAGAAGCTGGCGGAGGTCAGCCCGTCGGGCAACGCGATCGACCTGGGCGAGGCCAACGGCTTCGCCGCCGAGTGGGGAACCTTCACCACCTCCCCGGTCCTGTGGTCCAACGGCGGCACGCTGATCCGGGACGGCGCGGCGGAGGGTGTGCTCAACAGCGCCGAGAACGTGGAGGCCCTCGAGGAGTGGGCCTCGTGGAAGGAGCACACGGACCCGAACACCAGCGGCACCGCCTTCCCCGACGGGGACGTCGCCCTGACCTGGACGGGCAACTGGATGTACCCCACCTTCAGCGAAGCCCTCGGCGAGGATCTGGTCCTCATGCCCCTGCCCGACCTCGGCAACGGCACCAAGGCGGGCCACGGCTCCTGGCAGTGGGGCGTGACGCCGGCGGCCGGCGGCGACCAGGCCGCGGCCGGTGCCTTCCTCGACTTCCTGCACTCCGACGAGAGCATCGCCACGATGGTCGAGGCCAACGCGGCGGTGCCCGGCACCACGAGCGCCCTCGAGGGCAGCGAGCTCTACGGCGAGGGCGGGCCGCTGGAGCTGTTCGCGTCCAACCTGGCCTCGGCCTGCAGCTCGGAGGAGGTCACCCCGGAGTGCATCGCGGTGGCGCGGCCCATCACCCCGGGCTACCCCACGGTCACGAGCTCCTACGGCAGCGCCCTCGCGGCGATCTGGGGCGGGGCGGACCCGCAGGAGGAGCTCGACAGCGCGGCGCGGGCCATCGACGCCGACTTCGAGGACAACAACGGCTACCAGGACGAGTGACCGCCGTTTTCGAACCTTTTTTTCCAGCCGGCCGNGGCCCCGCCGCGCACCTGCGAGGAGTGCACCATGACCACCACACCGGGCCTCGCGGCCCCCGCGTCCGCCCCGGCGGACGTGCTAGAGGCTCCACCGCCCCGCAGGGGGCTCCGGCGGGACGGACTCGCCGGGGTCCTCATGGCGGGTCCCGCCGTGCTGCTGCTCGTCCTGTTCGTCGCGGTCCCGTTCGTCGCGGCCATCGGCTTCTCCTTCCACAACGTCCGGCTCGGCGACCCGCGCGATCCCGCCTTCATGGGGCTGACCCAGTACGCCCGGATCTTCACCGACCCCGACGTGTCCAGCCGGTTCCTCAGCGCGCTGCTCCACAACCTGGTCTTCGCGGCCGTGGTGGTCCCGGTGCAGACCGCCCTCGCGCTCGCGCTGGCCCTGCTCGTGCAGAAGACCGTCCGGGGGATCGGGATCTTCCGGTCCGTCTTCTTCCTCCCCGTCGTCTTCCCCATCGCCCTGGTGGCCCTCATCTGGCGGCTGATCCTCGCCCGCGGGGACGACGGCCTCCTCAACTCCCTGCTCGGGTTCTTCTCGGGCGGCGCCTTCGGGGCCCAGGACTGGCTGGGCTCCGAGCTCACGGCGCTGGCCTCGGTCATCGTCCTGTCGATCTGGCAGGGCGTCGGCTTCCAGATGGTGATCCTGCTGGCGGCCCTGCAGCAGGTGCCCGCCGACCTCTACGAGGCGGCCCGCCTGGACCGGGCCGGTGCGTGGCAGCGCTTCGTGCACGTCACCCTGCCCGGGATCAACACCACCCTCGTCTTCGTGGCGCTCTACACGATGATCCTGTCGCTGCGCGTGTTCGACCAGATCTACGTGCTGGCCCGCTCCGGCGGGGGGCTCAACGAGGACGCCACCCGCACCGTGATGTACGAGGCGGTGACGTCCGCCTTCGACGAGAACAACATCGGGCGCGCGAGCGCCATCTCCGTGGTGTTCTTCGTGATCGTGGTGGTCCTGTCCCTCGTCCAGCGCCGCGCCACCCGCGAACGAGAGGACTGACATGACGCAGACCGCCGCCGCCGCCCGCCGCCGCCGCCGCAGGACGGACGTGCCCCGCTACGCGGTGCTCGTCGTCACGAGCCTCCTGTTCTTCGCCCCGGTCGCCTACATGGTGGCGGCCTCGCTGGCCCCCCCCTCCCGCACGCTCGCCGGCTTCGAGGTCTTCGACCCGCGCGAGTGGGGCCTGCACAACTACACCGGCGTGGCCTCGAGCCTGTCCTCGGACAGCACCGGCCACCTGTGGCGGTTCTTCTTCGTGTCCGTCACCGTCACGGTCTGCGTGGTGGGGCTCGGGCTGGTCGTGAACTCGATGGCGGCCTTCGCCCTGTCGCGGCTGACCTGGCGGGGCAGGAACCTGGTGCTCCTGGGCGTCCTGCTGCTGCTCATCGTCCCGTTCGAGGCCGTGGCCGTGCCCATGTTCTACCTCTACAACGACGCCCGGAACACCCTGTGGATCCAGATCGTCCCCTTCATCGGCAACGCCCTGTCGATCTTCCTCTTCTACTCGTTCTTCTCCGGCATCCCCCGCAGCATCGACGAGGCCGCGCGGATGGACGGCGCCGGGCCGCTACGGGTGTTCTGGCAGATCATCGCGCCCATGAGCAAACCCGCGTACGCGTCGGTGGCGGTGCTGACCTTCCTGACCCAGTGGGGGGCGTTCCTGTGGCCGGTGCTGATGATCTCCGAGCCGAACCTGCGCCCCCTGCCCCTCCAGATCAGCGTCTTCGCGGGCCAGCTCCCCCCGGCGTGGGGCGAGGTCATGGCCTTCGGGGTGCTCCTGGTGGTGCCCGTGATCGTCGTGTTCCTCGTCTTCCAGCGCTGGTTCATCGAAGGCGTGGCGAGCTCCGCCGTCAAGGGCTGAGCCGGACCGCCCCGGCACCGCCCACCTCCACCCGTCGTCCGGAAGGACCCCCATGCAAGTGCTCGTCCTGCCCACGGCCGGCGACGTCGACGCGCGCGCGGCGGACCTCGTCGCCGAGCAGGTCTCGCGCCGGCCGGACACCGTGCTGGGCGTGGCCACGGGCTCGTCCCCCCTGGGGGCCTACCGGGAGCTCGCCCGCCGCCAGGCCCACGGTCTGCTGGACCTCACGCGGCTCCGCTGCTTCGCCCTCGACGAGTACGTCGGGCTGCCCTCCGGGCACCCGGCCGGCTACGCCGCCGTCCTGGAGCGCGAGCTCGCCCGGCCCTTCGGCCTGCCCCCTTCCCGGGTGCAGGTCCCGGACGGCTCCCGGGGCGACCTCGGAGCGGCCTGCCGCGACTACGAGGAGGCCGTCGCCCGCGCCGGCGGCATCGACCTCCAGATCCTGGGCATCGGCGCCAACGGCCACATCGGCTTCAACGAACCGGGGTCCTCGCTGTCCTCCCGCACCCGGGTCAAGGCACTGTCCGCGCGGACCCGTGCCGACAACGCCCGGTTCTTCGAGGCCCCCGACCACGTCCCCACCCACTGCGTGACCCAGGGGCTGGGCACGATCCTCGACGCCCGCCGGGTGCTGCTCGTCGCCCAGGGCGAGCGCAAGGCCGCCGCGGTGGCCGCAGCCGTGGAGGGGCCCGTGTCCGCGATGTGCCCGGCGTCCGTCCTGCAGTTCCACCGGGCGGTCACGGTCGTGGTGGACGAGGCGGCGGCGAGCCGGCTCGTCCTGACCGACTACTACCGGTTCGTGGCCGAGGCCGAGCACCGGCTGCCCCGGGAGGAGGGATGACGTTCCGCCTCGCGGACCACTGGGTCTGGGACAGCTGGCTGGCCGACGACGGACAGGACTACCACCTGTTCTTCCTGCGGGCCAGCCGCGCCCTGCGGGACCCCGACCGGCGTCACCGCCGGGCCTCGATCGGGCACGCCGTCTCGTCCGACCTGGAGAACTGGACCCTCCTGCCGGACGCCCTCGTGGCCGGCGACGAACCGTCGTGGGACGACATGGCGACCTGGACGGGCAGCACCGTCCAGGGCCACGACGGCCGCTGGCACCTCTTCTACACCGGTGTCAGCCGCGCCGAGGACGGGCTGCGGCAGCGCATCGGATCGGCCGTCTCGGACGACCTGATCAGCTGGGAGCGCACCGGTGCGGGCCCGCTCGAGGCGGACCCCCGCTGGTACGAGAAGCTCGGGGAGGGCACGTGGCCGGACGAGGCGTGGCGGGACCCCTTCGTCTTCTACGACGACGACAGCCGGCAGTGGCAGATGCTCGTGACGGCACGGGCCGCCACGGGGGACCCGGACGCCCGCGGCGTGGTCGGCCACGCCGTGAGCGACGACCTGGAGCACTGGATGGTCCGCCCCCCGCTGACCGCGCCCGCCGGCTTCGGGGAGATGGAGGTCGTCCAGTCCCAGGTCGTGGACGGGACCGCAGTGCTCATCTTCTCCTGCCTCCCGCGGCTGGCGCCCGGCATCCCGTTCTCGGAGACGAGCACCGGGACCTGGATCGCCCCCGGCGCCGGCCGGCTCGGGCCGTGGGAGCTCGAACGGAGCTCCAGCTTCTTCGTGCCCGGCGTCTACGCCGCCCAGCTGGTCCGCAGGCGCGACGGCCAGTGGGTCGTCTTCGGCTTCCAGAACGGGGTGGACGGCAGCTTCGTCGGCGAGATCGCGAGCCCGGTGCCCCTGGCGGACCTGCTGACGGAGGGCCGGCTCTTCCCCGACGACGACCGGGCACCCCGCCCCGTTCCCCGCACGAGCAGCAGGAGGTGAGCCCCGTGACCACCGAGGACTCCCCGCGCAGGACGGTCCTCTCGGGCCGCGTGCACACGGGGCACACCGAGCACCCGGACGGTCTCGTGGTCGTCGAGGGCGACCGCGTCGTCCACGCCGGGCCGCGGTCCGGCCACCCCGGTGGCGACCCGGGAGAGCACCACGTCCTGGGCCCCGGACAGACGGTGCTGCCGGGGCTCGTGGACGTGCACTGCCACGGTGGTTTCGGCGCGGACTTCTCCACCTCGGCGGAGGAGGAGATCCGCGCCACCCTCGAGCACGTCCACCGCCAGGGCACCACGACGCTCGTGGCCAGCCTGGTCACGGCCTCACGGGAGGACCTGCTGGGCGCCGTGCCGCTGCTGGCGGCGCTCACCGGGGAGGGCCTGATCGCCGGGATCCACCTCGAGGGCCCGTTCCTGTCCACGGCCCGGTGCGGGGCGCAGGACCCCGCGTGGATGCTGGAACCGGACCTCGGGCTGGCCGCCGACCTCGTCGCCGCCGCGGCGGGGACGCTCCGGACGATGACCTTCGCCCCGGAGCTGCCCGGCTCCCGGGACCTGGCCGAGCTGCTCGTCGCCCACGGCGTGATCCCCTCCCTCGGGCACACCGACGCGGACACCGCGACCGTCGACGACGCGCTGCGCCACCTGCAGGAGCTGCTCCGCGACGCCCCCGGGGACGGCCCGCCCCGCTCGCCCACGGTGACGCACCTGTTCAACGCCATGCCCGCCATCCACCACCGGTCGCCCGGGCCGGTGCCGGCCTGTCTGCGCGCCGCCGCGCAAGGCCGGGCCGTCGTCGAGCTCATCGCGGACGGCACCCACCTGGACCCCGGCATCGTGCGGTGGGCGTTCGAGCTGACCGGCGCGGACAGCATCGCGCTGGTCACCGACGGGATGGCCGCGACCGGGCTGACGGACGGCACCTACACGCTCGGTGCGGCGGAGGTGCGGGTGCAGGACGGGGTGGCCTCCCTGGTCTCCAACGGCTCGATCGCCGGAGGCACGGCCACGATGCTGGAGGTCCTGCGCCGGACGGTCGCGGCGGGTGTCCCCCTCGGGGACGCGCTGCGCTCGGCCACGGTGGTCCCGGCCCGCGTCCTGGGCCTGGCCGGGGAGGCCGGGAGCCTGACGGCGGGCGCGCTCGCGGACCTCCTGGTCGTGGGGGAGGACCTCCGGCTGGAGGCCGTCATGCGCCGGGGCGAGTGGATCTCCGGGACCCCGCCCCGTTGAGAAATGGTTTCAATAGTTGTGGGTGAGGCATTGAGCGGTGCCTGCCTGGCTGGTGATCATGGCTGCCATGACGAGTCAGAAGACTTCCGGGCGGCTGGTCAGCGACCAGTTGTGGGAGTTGCTGGAACTCTTGATCCCACCGCCCCAGCCGGCGAAGAACGGGCGGACCGGGCGACCGCGCGTGGATGACCGAGCTGCCCTCAACGGCATTCTGTTCGTGGCCGAGAACGGCAACGCCAAAGAAGAAGCTGCCCGTGGAGCTGGGCTTCGGCTCCGTGATCACCTGCTGGCGCCGGCTACGCGCTTGGCAGGAAGCCGGGGTGTGGGAGAAGCTTCACCACGCCGTGCTCGAACAGCTCGGGCACGCTGGGGCGCGGGACTGGTCGAGGGCTTGCCTGGACTGGAGTGAGTGTCCGGGCGAAAAGGGGGGCTGACGGGGCCCAACCCCACGGATCGCGGCAAACTCGGCACGAAGTACCACCTACTGGTGACCGCTGACGGGCTGCCGCTGGCGGTGGCCATCACCGGGGCCAACCGCCACGACTCCATGCTGGTCGAGCCGATCCTGGACGGTTTGAGCCCGGTCAAGGGCCGAGGCCGCAGCCGTCCACGGCGCCGGCCGGTCAAGCTGCACGCGGACAAGGCCTACGACAGCAAACGGGTGCGCCGCTACCTGCGCCGGCGCGGGATCACCGCACGCATCGCCCGCATCGGCGTGGACTCCAGCGAATGCCTCGGCCGGCACCGCTGGGTCGTGGAACGCACCATCTCCTGGCTGCTGGCCTTCCGACGCCTGGCCGTGCGTTACCACCGCAGCGCCACCACGATGGCCACCTTGGCGATCACCATCATCTGCGCCCGGCGACTACCCCGGAAGGACTATTGAAACCACTTCTGAGTCATAGGTTCTTGTCTACCCCAGACTGCGCAGGTCGTCGAGACAGCGGAGCATGCCTCGATGTAGAAGCCGTCCATGGTGGAAACCACGAAACGGTTCAAAACTTGTGCGGAGCCCTTTTACATTTAGCGCCCAATATATTTCGACGCGCTGCTAGACTTTCAGAAACAGAACCACCAAAAAGTCAAGTGGTAGTAACCACTATTGTCCATGAGGGCTCAATGCAAGGAGCTGGCAGGTGGCTCTGTTAGTATTCCGAGCATGTCACCGACACCTCCCCAGGTTGACCCTACGGTAAACGCCTCAGCGACAGATGAACTGTTGCTGAAACTGACCGACCCTGATCGTGACATACGACAGGCTGCGGCACTCGGCCTAGGGGAGCGCGCTGATTCCACCTGTGCACTATCGCTCGTGGAAAGGCTCTGGGTCGAGGAGGACTTCTTCGTGCGGGAAACTATCACTTGGGCCATTACCCGAGTGAAGGAATCCGCCTTGCCGGCTGTTCTGGCGGGTCTGCGAGATGACAGATCGGTGGAGGTTCGTACCCAGGCACTGCACGTGCTCAGCAAGTTCGCGGATCCCGAGACGATAGACGAGGTCCTGCCCTTGGCCGATGCCCCGGACGAGTCAGTAGCGCGCAAGGCCCGATGGGCGCTGGCGCGCATCGGGGATGTGCGGGCGGTGCCTTATCTGGTCGATCTGATGGGCGGACCGGACGGGGAGGAGAAGAATTCCCTCACCAATGACCTGGCCGCTTTCGGCGCCGAGGCCGTACCTGCGCTCGTGAGCATCCTCGAGTCTTCCGAGGCTGATTTGCGCCGGCACGCCGCCGATGTCTTGTGCTTTATTGGTCATCCCGATGCTGAGAATGCCGTTGATGCCCTTGGATCAACCGCCCAGGATGCGGATTCTTTGGTAGCGGTGTCTGCGCTCATGGCCCTAGATGAACTGCACACGGAGCAGGCACGCCAGTATGTGGAGGATGCCCGCTCAGCGAGCGACCCGCGAGTGCGGGCTGTGGCTGACCGTCTCGCCACCCGTCGCCGGTCTCGCCGTCCCCGGCGATCGACTTCCCGCCCCTCCAGCTGAGCTGAACCAGTGATGCTGGCCCTTTCTGTCGCGTCCGGTTCAGGGGGGGGTGGGGGGGGCGGGCGTGGCGGGGACGGTGGGTCGGCCTCTTGGTGCCTTCAGGCAGACCAGCCGAACGTCGGGAGCGTAGGCAAGGCAGGGACGCAGGCACACATCAGTAGATGGTCGATGACCAGTTCTGGGAGCTGATCGCTCCACTGCTCCCAGAACAATCACCACACCGGGGCCAGGTGGGCGGCTTCGGATTGATGGCAGGTCCGCGTTGGAGGGCGTTCTCCTCGCACTGCACACTTCGGTGCCGGTGGCGTGACTTGCCCAGGGCGCTCGGTTGCCGGTCCAGGCGCACGGCTTGGCGAGGTCTGCGCCATGGGCCGGAAACCGGAGTTCGGGAAAAGCTTCATGCAGTCGTGTTCGAGGAGCTCTCCGCGGGGCGGATCCTGGACTGGGTGTGGGCGAGCATCAAGTTGATATCCGTGCGCGCCAAAATGAGATGAGCCGACGGGCTCGAATCTCATGGATCCCGGGAATCCAGGCTCCAAATGCCACCTGCTCACGGGCGCCCATGGCCTGCCCCTGCACCTGCTGATATCGCCGGCGAACACGCATGACAGTCGACTTGTCGAGCCACCGTGGGCGACCACCCCGGTGTGCGCGTCCGTGGAGGTATTGGGGCCAGCCCCGACGGCGCGCGGGGAAATGCATGCAGACAAGGGCTTTTGGTCTCCCCAGGTGGCGCCGCTACCTCCGAAGATGCAGGATCAAGGTGCACATCACCCGGCGCGGGGTCGAGGACAAGAATCGCCGAGGCCGACACCGCTAGGTCGTGGATCACGGTCTTTTTTGGATGCTGCGTTCCCAGCCCTGAGGAATCTGCTGCAGCCGCCCCAAGACACACTGCTCCCACTGTTGCTGCTCGCCGTCACGCTCATATACGTCCGCCGACTGCATCAGACGAGCGAACTGTGAGACCAGGTGTAAGAGGCATCCACAGCATCGGCTCCTGGGCTTACTGGCACTGCTTCAGCGCACGGTGCGCCGCCCTGCAGCAGGCGTAGGACTGGCCAAGTGATCCAAGGGCGCCCCCAGTGGCCTCATGACCTGAAGCACAGTCCCGGTGTAGACCCCAGAGTCCATGCCGGCTCCCCACCGATCCACGGTGGTCAGGGAAGGGGTCTAGTGCTGCCATCGACCGACCGCACCGAGGAAAAGCCCTTATGGACTGGACTTCATAATCAGGGAGTTATGGCAGGTCACGGCATTGTATTTTTTCGACTTCTCGCGTTGCTGTCCTGGTCGTCCTGGACGGATCTTATTTTCTTGCGAAGGCTCAGGAACCTGCGGATCCTTCAGGATGGAAGCCAATTTTTCCACTTCCCCCGGGCTCACTATGGGATCTCTGATAACAAAGACACGGCAGGCTGCAATCAGTATGTTCCATCGAGGGTAATGGTGGCGGGTAGCAGGTTGCCGCCGGTTGTGAGAGTGCACTTATGTCCAGTGTTTATTTTGCTAGCGGCGCGATCGCAGTGAGGGTAATTTCCGGTTAGGACGGGCTCCCGCTCGTCCCAACGCGCTGGTAACCGGAGTAGGTTCAGGCCATTCCGGGCCCCAGCACTGGTAAGGCTCCACGACAGGAGAAATCATCATGGACCGTAAGCCCACTGATCTCGTCGACCTTCCGATGGACGTGTTCGAGCTGGAGGACCAGGGAATGGACATCACCTCCCTGACCGCCGGTCACGGCATGACCGAGGTCGGCGCCTCGACGAACTGCTTCTGCTACCCCTGCTGCTCCTGCTCGGCTCCTTCCAGCAGCGCCTGAGCTGACGTGCGGTGAGGTGGTTCAGCGGACGCGTTGAGCCACCTCACCCGACAGGCTTTTTACCCTCCACGTCGCTCCAGTAAGGAAGGTGGGACATGTCCACCGCTCAGCCCCAGGCCACGCTTCTCCCGGCCGAGGAAGCCGGCCCCGGCGACGTGTATGACGTGCGGATCTCCGTGGTTTCCGCCGAGACATTGCGCGCTCTGCGGTTCACCCGCACCAGCGATGCCATGAACGAGCTCCAGCGGTGCCGCGCAGTGCTTGCGTCCAGTAGCGCCGATGCCCTATGCGCGCTCTACGCCGCCATCGGCGTCCCGGGACTGGACCCGCAGGATAAAAAAGAGTTGCTTCGTCTCAAACGGGCCCTCGCCCGCGGCAAGATGTCAGGACACCGCATGGGCAAGAGCCTTCCACTGGCCTTGACCACTGAGCTTGATCGACTCGAGGCTCGGCACACGGATGCCCAGAATGCCTTGGCACAGGTAGAGCTCGTCTTTGCCGCGGACCACGATCGTACCCGGGCCCTGCTGGCTGAGCTGGCCCGTTCGCCCTTAGTGCGCAACGGGATCTTGCACTCGGCGCCCAGCCTGGAAGCCCTCATGGACACACCCACGTGGGCTCAATCAACGGCCTCAGACAAACGCGCCACCCGCCTCGCCCAGTTCGTCTACCGTGCTGCGGCTAAGACCAGCCCTTTCTCCACGTTCACCTGCACTGGACGCCCCGGCGCAGAGATCACCATGGAGGCAACCTCCGTCCCCGTCCCATCCGCGACTCGGCTCGTGCGCCAGCTCGACGGCAAGATCTGGGCGCTGCTTCTCCATAACCTCGAGGAACGTCCCGAGATCGCCGCAGCCTGGCAGCTGCGGCCGAACCCGTCATTGACCTTCCTTCCCGCCCTTGACAAGTTCGCGCTGCTCGGCCCGCCACCTGCTGAGGAGCTGCGTCTGCTTCCCGACCATCCGCTGATCCGTCGGGTTGCCGCAATGGACCCTGATCCGGCCCCGTTCCTCGACTGGGCAAAGCGCCTCACAGGCCCCCGCAGCGCTGGCAGTGTTGAGCAGGACAGCGGGGAAGTACCCATGCTGGTGCGGGCCGGTGTGCTCCACCCGGTGGCTCCGGTGTCCGAGAACACGGATCAACCACTTGAGGACCTCCTCCGGTGGCTTGACGATCATGAGCTGACCGACACCCTCCCGTATGCCAAGATCCTCCGTCGGGTGAGCGCTGCGCTGGCGCCGTCCCCGTCCCTGCTGGATCCTGTGACCTTGGGCAACACTCACCACGCCCTACTGGAGGCCGTATCCGACCTGGTCACCGGGCTTGGCCACGACACCCGGGACCTCGGAGCGGACCTGCAACTTGTGCACGAATCCGCCGTGCTGGAATCCCCGGTTCTCACCGCTAGCATCCCATCACCGGAGCAGCTGTCGACGATTGCGGCCGCACGGTCGTGGTTGTCGGTACTGGACCTCAAATGGCCGGGCCGACTGGCCGTGGCTACCTACGCTGATGCCGTCATGCCCCCTGCAGGCTCCATGCCACTGCTGGATCTGTACCGGAGGGTTCATCACGAACTGCGCCGCGGTGACGGAGAACTCGCCCGCCATCTGCGCACATGGTTTTCGGCCGTTCCGGTGCAACCGGGACCGCTCACCCCTACCGACCAGCTCGACGACACTCTTCGCACTCTCGCCCAAGAACGGCAACGGTGCATCCAGTTGGCCACCACGGCCCCGGAGGCGGGCACGACGAAGCTGCAGCTAACCGAGGTGATCGCCCATCTAACTACGAGGCCGGAGGCTTTGCGCTCCACTGCACCCGCGGCCGTGTACCTACAGGCCACCGGGGCTGCTGATAGTCGCTGGGTGGTCAACGTGATGCACGGCGGACACGGGCGAGGCCGCGCCCGCACCGATCACCTCATGCGGTGCGCCGGCCTGAGCCCGGCCCCAATCCACCTACCCGAAACCCCCGGCACCCTGCCGGCTGAGTACAGCGGAACGCACGGCTCATCGCTAAACGCCCGCCGCCCTGTCCTGCCCGCGGCCATCGATTATCCCTACACCCCTACTGTCGCATCGGACCAGCAACGGATCCCCGTGAGTCGTTTGCACGTCCGCCGCACGGCTGGGGGCCTGATCGAACTCTTTGATGCCCGCTGCGGCACACGCATCGAGCCGGCCCATGTAGGCATGCTCGCCGACTACCAACTGCCGCCTCTAGCGAGGTTCGTGGAACGGGTGTTCGGGGATGCCTACCTACTGCATCCCAGCACGCCCCCTTTCGCCTCCGATTTGGCCCTTGACCGGCTTACCGACATCACCCGGATCCCCCGGGTGCAAATCGACGATGTTGTCATCCAACGCCGTCGATGGATCTTCCCGTCCGCTGTGCTTCCCCGACCCCGGGCCGGTGAGCACAGCACTGGCTATCTGCACAGCTTGCAGGAGTGGTTTGTCGCCCACGAGTTGCCGCCCACCGCATTCGTCCGGGCCTGGGGGCAGGAGTTGCGCGGAAACAAGGTCAAGTCTCGTAAACCGATGCTCTTGGACCTCCACTCCTGGTGGACGGTGACGGAACTGCTGCGCCATAGCACCGGGGCGGACTTCATAGTGCTCGACGAGGCACTGCCGGACCCCTTCGGCCGCGACCTTGGAGCGGCGGCGGTCGAGCTGCTCGTCGAGGTCCCGGCGTACCGCATCAACGGCGCGAGCACAGACACGGGAAAGGGACGCGCATGACAGCTATCGACCGGACACACGAGTCTCACCACACCCCTGACGCTTCCCTGGACTGGCTTTCCCTGCACCTGCGCTGTGACGGCAACACTGATGAGTTCCTCCGCGGTCCTATCCAAATGGTGCTTGAGGAGCTGGATGCGCGCGGTACCGCCTCATCGTGGTTCTACTTACGGTACTGGGAGGGAGGACCACACATCCGCCTACGTCTACTGCTCCCGACCCATGACCATGCTCTGGCAGCAGAGTTAGTGCGGGAGCAGACCCGCCCGTGGCTGAACGCCCACGATCCCGAGTACCCGGGTGCTACGGAGGCCTATGCGCAGATCGCCCGCAGCTTAGCCACGCGAGAAGCGGAACATCGCGAGCTGCTGCCCTGGCAACCCCACGGGCGGATCTGGGAACAAACCTACGTTCCCGAGACTGCCAAATACGGGGCCGGCGCCTCGCTGCAAGCCTTCGAACAGCATTTTCGGGACAGCTCCGAGCTGGCGCTGCGCGTGTTACGCCAGCAACCGTCGACCACCCAGGTGCTCTCCCTCGCGACTTTGCTGGTGCTCACCGGGTGGGCGCGCGATGACATCGGCCCCACCATGCAGTCCCGCGCGGACCTGCTCGACCGCTGGAGCAGCGCCACGGCCCTGGACCGGCGGCCCCCCGCTATCGTGCGCCCGGATCTGATGGACAGGCTATTCCAGCGTGCCCGGACCGGTCAGGACCCCTGGTCTCGCCAGTGGTCGGCTTCCCTCGACGAGCTGCACCGGGCCAGCTCTGCAGCCGGAGTCCCCGCCGCGCGGTGGCGCAACGGGGCCGACATCTGCCACCACTTGCTGTGTAACCGTCTGGGTCTGACCCTGGAGCAGGAGCTGACCGTGCGCCGTAGCGCCTGGGCGGTCATGGACGCGGCCGCGACGGCCGGGGCAGGTATCAGCTCATGACATGGCCCACGGACCCGTGGTGGGAGCTTTACCTCATGCGCTGGGACGCCGATTACGCCCACGTCGTCGACGCGGTGGTGCGACCCCTGGCCCAGGACGGGCCCCTGCGTGACACCAAGTTCTTCCTGGACACCGATTGGTGGCGGGGCCCGCACGTGTCCGTCTGCTTCAACGCCTCACCTCAGGACAAGGACGCACTACTCGCTCGCGGATTGGTGCCCAGCACCCAGAAGTTGTTGACGGCGCTTGCCCCGGGCCGGCCCGTGAACCCCGACCACCACCAGGACCTGCACGAACGACTGGGTCGCTATGAACGTCGCCCGGCTCCGCTGTTCCCGTGGCTAACCGACGGCACAGTGGGGCTGCGTCCCCTGCTCCCGCGGGAACACGACGCGGTGGACAAGGACATGGAGCACGCCGTACGTGCTTGCCACCTGGCCTTGAAAGACCTCGAGTGCGAGCTCTTCCACTCACTGGCCACCGGACAGTTGCGGGTGCACACCTATGCGCTGGACCTGCTCACTGCCGTCGCCGCCACTTTCACCGACTCCGACCTGCGAGCCACCTACCCTTCTTTCGCTTCGCACTCCGAGGCGTACTTGGGCTCAGAGGCGCCCGAGGGCACCCGCACCCGCTGGGATCAGGCCTACCAACAACACCGGGAGAGCGTGTGCGAGCGGGTGCGCACCATCGACCACGCAGCGGCCACGTCGTCGTTGCCAGCGCCCATCGCGATCACCGTGGAGATCCTCCGCTCGGTCATTGATGCCACGGACCCTCTGGCGCTGTTCGGAGGTAGCGCGCTGCCGGGCCCGGCGCCTACCTGGCAGCATTCCGACTTCCACCGTGACCTTGGGCGCAACCAGCAGTGGCAGAGCAGCGTACGGCACAATGCCTGGTTCGCCCGCTACCGGCTCGTGCTCAACTTCGCCTATTTGCACCTCACCAAGCTGGGCCTCAGCCCTCACCACCGGTTCTACACCTGTTATCTGCTCACCCAAGCAGCCCAGGACCTGACCGGAACCACCGCAGCCGACATTCTGAAAGGCGTTGCCCGTGCCTGATCTCGCCGCTCGCCCCGCCCCGCCGACGACTAGGCGTCACACCGACTCCTGGGTGCGCTTGGCCCTGACACCAGGCGTCTACCTGGCCAATGGCGCCCAGGGAGCTGCTCTCATCCGGTGGCCCCGGAGCATCACCCTCGCGGGGTGCAACGATGCCACCGTCGAGGTTCTGAAAGAGCTCCAGCACCCGGAGGGCATCGGGATCGACGCGGACGTCCTCATCGGTGAGATCCCGGCCTCGGGCCCCCGGGAGAGCCTCCTCCTCCAACTGATGAATGACGGCTGGCTGGTGCTCTCCGTGCACGGGGAGAACGGGACCCTATTCGCCGTCCACCCCCGCCGCCGACCCCCAGCATGGCCGGACTTCCCAGAAGCTGAGTATGGACTGTCCCGGCACACGGTCCTAGCCCCCGCCGGGTCCGCCTGGTCCCTGGAAGCTCCGCATTCCTGGTGTGACCTGAGGTTCCCGGACCTGGACACGGTGCACCGCTGCACCGCTGCGCCGGCGCAGCCGACGACGGCACTTGCTCGCAGGGTCCTCGCCTGGTGCGGTGTCCTGGTGGATCCGCAGCAGGAGGCCGACCAGCTCAAGCACCGGCAGTGGGCTACCCACGAACTGTGGTTCCACGAACGCTCCCGACGTTACGGCCGTGAGCGCAGCTTCGGTGGAACATTCTGGGCCCGTGGAACCTTTCCTCCGCCGCCGTTGCGCGCCCCAACCTCCAATATGGCCACCGAGCTGTTCGAGGCGGTGGACCCCCGGGTACTGCGCTCCCAGTCGATGAGCCTGCACGAAGTAATGGAGAACCGCCGTTCCCTTCGGCGTCACAACGACTCCACCCCTTTGACTCGTGCGCAACTAGGTGAATTCCTCTATCGCACAGCACGACTGCGCCTGGCGCAGGAGGTCGACGGGGTGGAGTACGGCAGCAAACCGTATCCGTCGGGGGGATCGGTGTATGAGACGGAGATCTACTTGCTCGTGCGCCACGTCAGTGGCCTGGCAGCCGGACTGTGGCGCTACGATGCGCAGCACCACGGCTTGGCCCCCGTGCGGGAAGGTCTGCGGGATCAGCACGTGGCGGCGTTGCTGCAGGAGGCCACGCACTCCTCCACGGTGGAATCCCCTCCTCAGGTGACGGTGCTCATGGCCCCGGCCTTCGGGCGGATTCTGTGGAAATACGAGCAGATGGGCTACGCCGTGATGCTCAAACACGTCGGGGTGCTGATGCAAACCATGTATCTGGTGGCCACTGACATGGGCCTGGCCGCGTGTGCGATTGGCAGCGGCGACAGCGACCTGTTCGCCCAGGCCACGGGGCTGGATCCTTTGGAATGCACGACGGTCGGGGAATTCCTCCTCGGTACAGCTCACCCGGCGGAAATGTTCCAGGAGCGGCCCGCATGAGCGCCGCAGGCCTCGTCTGGTCTCAGACAGCCGTCGTGACCACCCATGGTTGGGGTGTGCTGATCCACAGTGAGTGCGGGGCGCAGCAGGTGCGGGGCAACGGGTTGCAGCAACCGGTGGAGTGGTTACGTGCCCAGCTAGCCGAACCGACCCCGATGGAGCAGCTACTGGCTCCTCTGCCCCCAGCCCGCAGGGCGCCGGTGGAGCGGCTGGTCCAGGCCCTCACAGACCGTGGGGCGATCACGACGTTCCCCGAGGAACCTTCCCTGGACAAGCCCGCCAGCGTTGAGCTTGTTGTGGGTGCCCATGACTTCTCCCGCGCCGCGGCCCATGAACTGGGCACGCTGTGGCAATCAAGCGATATCGCCTACCAGTGCCGTGACACCGCGGCGGAATCGGCATTGCCTATTCTGGACGGAACCGTGCAGGCGGATGGACCTGCCGGGCAGGTGACGGGTTTCCGGCTGATGTTGTGGGATGGGCAGCTGTGGTTGGGGCGGTTCGCCGGCTCGGAACAGGAACGAATGACGGCTGCGGAAGAAATGACCTTTCACCTGCTCCGTAGCGCCCCAAAGAGCGACACCGGAGAAGCTGCGGTACGGGAACATCCGTGGTTTCCCTGGCTGGCCCAAGAAGTAGTGCAGACCCACCTGCGCGGGGCCGAGGGGGTCACGGAGTGCGTGCGGCTGAGCGTCACCCCGTTCGCGAAGCACCGGCACCGGCTCATCCACGAGCAGCATGTCCCTTCTGCCGCCGCTATTACAGCATCCGCTACAGCCTTGGTCGAGGCACCCGCGCAAGACCCCACGGACCCCCTGATCGTTTCCCGCCGGTGCGCAGGGCTAGTGGACGGTGTGCTCAGCCCGGTGGCCCCCCCGGAGGAATCGGAGTTGCAACAGTTGCCTCTGCAGCTATCACGGTGCCAGGTGCGCCTTGCCACCGGGGTGCTCGAGACCGTGCTGGGTCACGGCTGGACCCTGGAACAAGCGCGGGGCCGAGCCGTGGCAGCTGCACTCATGACCCATGGCGTGTCCCGCTTGGACCCGCTCGTGCACATGCATCCGCTATTCGCCCCTACCGGGCACGACACCGGTGCCCAATCCGCTGTTGTCCTGCCCCGCGAGCAGATCGAGCGCGCGCTGGCGGAGGCTAACGCTGCCGTGTCTCTGGGCGCCACCGCCGACCACGGCGCCGAGGTGGCCGCGACCCGGCTGGCCGCCCACCTAGAGATGGCCCGCGGGCAGCGTGGGATGCTGTCCGTAGACTTCCCCCGCACGGCGCAGGGCGCTGATCTACTGGCGATCCATCAACCGTGCGAGGAACTGCTGGTAGCGGTGGGACTGCCGTTCTGGTTGGTCGCGGTTCAAGTAGCCCCGGGAGCAGTGGTGATGGGCGTGTCGGCAGCCCATGAGGAAGAAGCAGTGCACGAGGCCATCCGCCAGGCCCTCCTGCACCACCAGTCCCGGACGGCCGGCAACGAGGCTGCCGCACCCCGGCTCTACCGGAGGCCACCGCAAGCGGTCTACGCGCCGGCTACCCAACCCCCGGACACCTTGCAAAAGACTCTGCAGGAACATGGCACGGTCCTGACGGTGCCGTTATCCAACGGTCCGTCCTTCGACGCCGCCCTACCGCACAAAACCCTCGTCGTTCTCGTCCCCGGAGGTGCCTAGATTATGACCGTCGTCCTGCCTGCGCTACGGAGCTGGTCCGAGCATTGCCACACCACCGCTCAGCATCTCAACGACCTGTGGGACCTTCAAGAGGCGAGTACACGGTGGCAACTGACGGTTCACACCACCGGAACGCCCAGCCAGGACTGGACCCCTGCGCCCAACCCCGAAATCACAGTCCTATTGCGCCCCGGAGCCGCGCTCGTCGTAGCATGCGCCCCGCAGCACACGGGCTGTCCCATGTGTCTCATCACCCGCCACCAACTGGCCACACCAAACCTCCCGGAAATCCTCGAGGCCGAAGACCAATGGACCTCCCAGGACCCGACTGTCACCGGACTGGCGGACCCGGCAATGCTCGCCCGGACAATCATGGCCGTAGCGCGCCGGCTCACCGAACAACCCCAGTGCTCACCTCGACGCACCATGGTCCGGGTCGATGCCCACAGTTTGGGCCTGGCCTCGCACCAATACCTACCCGACCCGTTGTGCCAATCCTGTGGGCGGTTGCCCGCCGACAGCGCTGAGGCGGCCACCCTCACCTTGGAACACCGAGCCAAGCCGCGCCCCGACGTCTACCGCTATGAGCATCCTGCCCAGCGCTTGGAGGAGTTGAAGGATCTCTACGTGGACGAGTTCTGCGGCCTTCTCCACTCCCTCCAGCGTGACACCCAAGGTGGGCTGGCAGTGGCTGGGGCGTTGATGAAGCTGCGTCGCCACGAATGGATCGAACCCGGCTTCGGCCGCAGCCGTAACTACGAAACCAGCGAGGCCACCGCGATTCTGGAAGCCTTGGAACGCTACGGTGGGGTCCAGCCTGGCGGGAAACAGACGGTGGTGAAAGCCTCCCTGGCGCAACTGGGCGAGGACGCCGTGGATCCGCGCCGATTCGGCTTCCACCCACAAAGCACCTACCTCGACGAAAGCAATTCCTATCGGGACTTCGAACCCACCGACGAGCACCGCTGGGTGTGGGCATATTCCTTCACCCAGCAGCGACCGCTGCTAGTGCTGGAATCCCAGGCCTACTACTACGTCGCCCATGACATCGATACGGCTCCCTTCGTGTTCGAAGTCTCCAACGGGTGCGCGCTCGGTTCGGCACTCGAGGAGGCGATCTTCCATGGGCTGCTGGAGGTCGCCGAACGCGACGCGTTCCTGATGACCTGGTATCGGCGCCTGGCTCTGCCCCAGTTGCGCCCCGAGACCGCCCAACACCCAGAGGTGCAGGCGCAACTAACTCTCATCGAGCGCGAAACCGGCTACGAAATCCGCCTCTACGACCAGACCATGGAAAATGGCATTCCCTCAGTCTGGGCCACTGCCCTCCATCCAGATCCGAACGCGACCGACGCTCCCGCGCAGGTGTGCGCCGCCGGCGCGCACCCCTCCTTGGAGCAGGCCGCGCTCAATGCCCTCAGCGAGATCGGTCCTTTCCTCAACGACTTCATCACCCGGTATCCCACTCTGGCCGCTCGGTCCGAACAGATGGTGGATGATCCCGATCTGGTGCGGACTATGGAGGACCACTCCACCCTCTACGGTTCCCCCCGTATGCGCCGCCATCTGCAGTTTCTCGAACAGGGACCCTCGATTTCCTTCGCCGAGGCCCAAGGAAATTCACAACAGTTCACCCATGAGTCCATGGCCGATGACGTCTTCGAAATGGTCCAGCGCTTCCGCCGCGAGGGACAAGACGTGCTGGTGGTCGACCAGACCACCGACGAACACCGCGCCGGTGGACTGTTCTGCGTCAAGATTCTAGTGACCGGTAGTCTCACCATGACCTTTGGCCATCATCTACGGCGCACTGAGGGTATTTCCAGGCTGGCCACCGTGCCGGAAAGACTAGGGCTGCGATCGATGATCCCGGAGGCGGACACAACCCTGCCCCACCCCTTCCCTTGAGCCAGAAAGACATCGATATGCGCTTCGTAGTCATGGCCGAGTGGGACCTGGCCCGTCACCACACCACTATGGAAGATTTGCGGGCCTGGGCCCATGGACCTGGCGCTACCGCCTATCGCGGTTTGCCCGGTGTGTTCCTGAAATCCTGGTACTCCAACCCCCAAGAAGGCATCTGGGGAGCGGTCTACCTTGTGGAAGACCCCCAGGCACTGAACCCCGACCGGTTACCCCGCACCGTCGGAGACCACACAGGACCCATTGGCACTCCTCCGGACCGGGTCCGCTGGAACATCATGGAAGATACCGTCCTAGGCGGGTCAGCTCTAACCACTGCCCTGGGACACGACCCCACACACGCGGAGGCGCATCAAGCCCCCCTGCCTACAGCGGACGGGCCACGATGACTAAGGAGCGAGCACCGGAGGCCATCATGACCACACACCCCATGGACGACCACATCAACACCGGCACTCATCCTGCCTCGCATGGCCCGCCGCGGGCGCCGAAGGGAGCCTTCGGTGATTTTTTACGGGTCATTAAGTCACATCGGTCCAGCCTTATCGTGGTCGCCGTTCTTTCTATCGCTGCCACTGTTTTTGGCGTAGCCCAACCACTCATGATGCAACGGATGATCGACGCCGCCGGTCAAGGGGATGCCACTAGGTGGGTGTGGTGGCTCGTGGGCGTCACCGTTGCTGAGGCTCTTCTGCGAGGGGCGCAATCCTTCCTCCTGCAACGCACGGGCGAGGCCTTCATTGGAGGATTACGCCACTCACTCATCGCCCGAGTACTCACTCTCCCGATGCGCAGTTACACCACCACACCTAAAGGTGAGTGGATCAGCCGGCTCGGCTCCGACACCGGACAAGTGCGCAGCATTGTCACTTCTGGACTATTCGAACTAATTTCCGCCGTTCTCATGTTTGGTGCCGCAATTGTGCTCATGGTCGCACTTGACCCTCTGCTGTTTGCCCTCACCCTCACAGGGGTTCTTCTCGGTGCCATGGGCATCACCATCATGGGCGCACGCATGCGACGCACCAGCGAAATCACTCAGGCCGAAGTCGCGAATATGACCTCCGCCGCCGACCGCGCCTTGAGCTCTGTCACCCTGGTTAGAGCCAGCTCAGCTACACAGGACCAAATCGCTAAAGTCACCGACTACGCCCAGCGAGCCCAAGCTTCTGGGGTGAGGATGGCCCGCATCCAAGCCTGGGTGCAACCCATCATGTCTTTATGCATCCAAGGCGCTTTTCTCGTCGTTCTTGCCGTTGGTGGGCTCCGCGTAGCCGACGGGGCCATGACCGTTGGCGAGCTCCTGGCCTTCATCATGTACCTCTTCCTGCTTGTTATGCCCGTGACCCAAGCAATGGGGGCCTACACGCAGATCCAACTCGGCCTCGCCTCCTACGACCGAATCCGCCAGGTACTGGCCACTGACGGCGAACGCACTGGCGGCACCCAATACGTCCACCAGATCGCGAATTCCCGCGGCGCTGCAGTCATTCTGAACGGCGTCCATTTCCGCTATGACGACCAAACGGTCCTCCAAGATGTCACCTTCGCAGTGCCCACCGGTTCGACAACGGCCATCGTCGGACCTTCCGGATCCGGAAAATCCACGGTGCTCTCCATGCTCGAAGGATTTATCGAACCCGATGGCGGAACTGTCCACTGCCTCGGGCATGACTTACGTGAAGTTAATTTGGACACTTACCGACGAGCAGTCGCCTACGTCGAGCAAGGCGCTCCTGCTATGGGGGGCACCCTGGCGGATAACCTTCGGATCGTCAAACCAGACGCTACCGAACACGACATGCGCCAGGCGCTCGTAGCTGTGGGCCTAGAGGATTTAACACTGCGCCAGGACGCCGGTTTGAACATGGAGCTGGGTGACAACGGGTCGGTGCTCTCAGGTGGTGAGCGCCAGCGATTGGCTTGGGCTCGAGTGTTGCTCCAGGATCCTGAGCTGTTGCTCTTTGATGAACCGACGGCCAGCGTTGATGCGAACACCGAAGGCATGCTGGGAGAGGCGCTCGAAAAGGTCTCACGCGGTAGGACAACGATTATCGTGGCACACCGTTTGGCCACGGTGGTCCAAGCGGATCAAATCGTGGTGATGGACCGGGGTGCTGTATTGGACGTTGGCACGCACCACGAACTGGTTCAGCGGTGCACGCTTTATCGTGAATTTGCTACCCATCAATTGCTGGTCTGATGGAGTTCGAATTCTGCCAGGGTTACGCGCAGGTGACAGAACAAGAAGCTCATAAGCGCACCAAAAGTTAGAAATAAAAGTGCGGCTTTCGGCCAGCGCGAAATGAGCAGTAGACTACAGATGCTTCCCGGCCCCGTGGGGTATATGTCGATAATGCTTGAAAGCTGTACTTTGGCTTGACTTGGCCGGCTGGGGCGGATGCGCCCTAGCCGGCCAAGTGCTGGAATCACGCAGAGGTGAATGTTGATATGTTGGGGCGCCCCTCCACGGATGGGAGGGACGCCCTTGGCGTGTTGGCCGGCGGTGGTCGTGGATCTACTTAGAAGTGGTTTCAATAGTCCTTCCGACGCCTGGCCGCGCGTTACGACCGCAGCGCCACCACGATCACCGCGGTGGCCACCTTGGCGATCACCATCATCTGCGCCCGGTGACTGCCCCGGAAGGACTATTGAAACCACTTCTGAGTCGGCCCCGGCGGCGCGGAGGTCGCAGCCGACGGCCACGCAGCCGTGCGCGGTGGCCGTCGGCTGCAACCTCGCGGGGCAGGGGTGGGGCGCGGGCGCAGGTGGGTAACGATCCCCCGGGCGGCTCCTGTGGGCCCCGGGGGCGCGGCGTACCCTGGCCGTGTCGGAAGGAGCCCGTCATGACACAGCGCAACGAAGCGTGGCCCGCCGGAACCCCCTGCTGGGCCGATCTGACCGCGTCCGATCCGGTCCGCACGCAGGACTTCTACCGTGCGGTGCTCGGCTGGGAGTACGGCGAGCCGCGGCCGGAGCACGGCGGGTACCGCAACGCCCTGGTCGGCGGGAGACCCGTGGCCGGGCTCTCCCCGGCGGCCCCGGACCTGACGGGCGTCCCGCACGTGTGGCAGGTCTACCTCGCCTCGGACCGGATCGACCTCTGCGCCGAGCGGGTCCTCGCCGCCGGCGGCACCCAGCTGATGGAGCCGGTGGAGGTGGGCGGGGCCGGCCGGATGGGCGTCTGGCAGGATCCCACCGGGGCGTCCTTCGGGATGTGGCAGGCCGGGGAGCACATCGGCTTCGCCGTGCTCGACGTGCCCGGCAGCGTCGCCTGGTGCGACCTGATGACCCCCGACCACCACACCGCCCGCGACTTCTACGCCCACGTCTTCGGCTACCACTACGAGGACATCGGCGAGGACGGCGTCGCCTACGCCACGTTCACGGTGCCGCACGGGGACCGCCCGGCCGGCGGCATCGGCGGGACCGACCCCGCGGCGGAGAACGCTCCCGCGGTCTGGTCGGTCTGCTTCCAGGTCGACGACGTCGACGCGGCCGTCCAGCGGGTGCGCGACGCCGGCGGAGCGGTCATGGAGGACCCCTTCGACTTCGCCTACGGGCGGCTGGCGGTCGTGGCCGGCCCGGACCGGGAGTCCTTCGCGATCATGACCCCGGGGGAGCCGATGTAGGTCGTCGGCGCGCCCCGCTCCGCCCCCTGCGGGACCGTGGCGGAGCGTGCGCGGGCGGTCCGTGATCCCGGTCACCCGGCGGTAGCATGGTGATCCAGCGGACATCCACCCACCTCCCCAGAGATCGGAGCGACATGAACTCCATCGTCCTCGCCGTGGTCGGTGTGGCCATGATGATCCTCGGGTACATCCTGTACTCGAAGTTCGTGGCCCGCCGGATCTACCAGCTCCAGGACTCCTTCGTCACCCCCGCCCACGAGCTCAGCGACGGCGTGGACTACGTCCCCACCAACAAGTACGTGCTGTGGGGCCACCACTTCACCTCCGTGGCCGGTGCGGCGCCCATCGTGGGCCCCGCCATCGCCGTCATCTGGGGCTGGGTGCCCGCCTTCCTCTGGGTGACCCTCGGCACCGTCTTCTTCGCCGGCGTGCACGACCTCGGCGCCCTGTGGGCGTCCAACCGGCACCGTGGCAAGTCCATCGGCTCGCTCTCCGGGCAGTACATCGGCCACCGCGGCCGCAACCTGTTCCTGGTCGTGATCTTCCTCGTGCTGCTCATGGTCAACGCCGCGTTCGCCGTGGTGATCTCCAACCTGCTGGTCGGCACCCCCACCTCGGTCATCCCCACGTGGGGCGCCATCGTGGTAGCGCTGCTCATCGGCCAGGCGGTCTACCGCTACAAGTGGAACCTCGCCGTCGTGTCCGTGGTCGGCGTCGTGGCGCTCTACGCCCTCATCCTGCTCGGCGACCGCTTCCCGGTGGTCCTGCCGGAGACGGTCCTGGGCCTGCCGGCCAACGCGTTCTGGATCGTGGTGCTCTTCGTCTACGCGGGCATCGCGTCCGTGCTGCCCGTGTGGATGCTGCTGCAGCCGCGCGACTACATCAACGGCCTCCAGCTGTTCATCGCCCTGGGCATCCTCTACGGCGCCGTCCTGATCTCCGCCCCGACCGTGGTGGCGCCCGCGTTCAACACCTCCGTGCCCGAGGGCACGCCGAGCATCGTGCCGCTGCTGTTCGTGACCATCGCGTGCGGCGCGATCTCCGGGTTCCACGGGATCGTGGCCTCGGGCACGTCCTCCAAGCAGCTGGACAAGGAGACGGACGCCCGCTTCGTCGGCTACTTCGGCGCCGTGGGCGAGGGCCTGCTGGCACTCGGCGCGATCATCGCGACCACCGCCGGGTTCCGCACCCTCGCCGACTGGGAGGCCGTGTACAGCGCGTTCGGCCAGGGCGGCGTGGCCGCGTTCGTCCAGGGCGGCGCCTCGGTCGTCAACTCCGGGCTGGGCATCCCGCCGTCGCTGAGCGCGACCATCCTCGCCACGATGGCCGTGCTCTTCGCGGCCACCACGATGGACACCGGCATCCGCCTGCAGCGCTTCGTGGTGCAGGAGGCCGGGCACATCATGGGCGTCAGTATCGGCAAGGTGGTCTCCACCCTCATCGTCCTCGCGGTGGCCATGGGGCTGACCTTCAGCGCCGGCGCGGACGGCTCCGGCGGCATGCTGATCTGGCCGCTCTTCGGCACCTCCAACCAGCTGCTGGCCGGTCTGACGCTGTCGATGATCGCGGTGATCCTGCTGCGCAAGGGCCGCCCGGTCCTGCCCGTGCTGGTGCCGCTGGTGTTCCTGCTGGTGATGTCCGTCTACGCGCTGATCGTGCAGCTGGGGCAGTTCTGGGCCGCCGAGAACTGGTTCCTGCTCGTGCTCGACGTGATCATCCTGATCGCGGCCCTGTGGGTCATCGTGGAGTCCGTGGCCGCCATGAACGCGGCCCGGAAGAGCCCGCCCGAGCTGGACGAGGAGACCGTCAGCACCTCGGCCGGGGAGAACCGCTCCCTGTGAGCCGGTGAGGGCCCTCGACCGGCTGCGCTCCGTGCAGGCCCGCCTCGGTGCGGGCCTGCACGAGTTCTACGTGGCGCCCTACCGGCGCACCTTCGCCCGCGCCCAGCGCGACGAGGAGGACCTGTTCATGATGCTGGTCCTCTCCGAGGCCCTGGGCGTGCCCAACCCCGTCAGCTACTACACCGTGGAGCTGCTGCCCGTGGTCTACGACCGGTTCCACGACTGGCACCGGCGGATGGGCATGGAGCGCTCGCCCCTGGAGCACATCTCATGCTGCTAGAGCTCGCCGCCGCCCGCCGGGTCCTGTTCGTGGGCGGCAAGGGCGGCGTCGGCAAGACCGCCGTCGCCTCCGCCACCGCCCTCGCCCAGGCCCGCGCCGGCCGCCGGGTGCTCGTCGTCTCGACCGACCCCGCCCACAACCTCGGGCACCTGTGGGAGCGCCCGGTGGGTGACCGGATCACCCCGCTGGCCCGCGATCTCGGCGGCGGCGCCCTCGACGGCATCGAGGTGGACCCGGTCGCCACGACCGACGCCCACCTCGCCGCCGTGGGCGCCACCATCCGCCGGCTGATGCCCGAGCACCTCGCCGCCGAGGTCGACAAGCACATGGAGCTCGCCCGGGACTCGCCCGGCACCCACGAATCGGCGGTGCTCGAGCGGATCGCGGAGCTCGTGGACACGGGCCTGGACGACTACGACCTCATCGTCTTCGACACCGCACCCTCCGGGCACACCGCCCGGCTCATGGCCCTGCCCGAGATCATGTCCGCCTGGACCGAGGGGCTGCTGCGGCGCCGCGGGAGGGCGGAGAAGTTCGGGGCCGCCCTGCGCGGCCTCGAGGACCGGGACGCCGCGAGCGAGAGCATCTTGGGCACCGGCCGGCCCCGGGACCCCCGCGAGGAGCGGGACCTCGAGATCCGGCGGATCCTGCTGCGCCGCCGCGAGCGCTTCGAGGCCCTGCGCGAGGTGCTGGTGGACGCCGAGCGCTGCAGCTTCGTCATCGTCCTCGCGGCCGAACGGCTGCCCGTCCTCGAGACCGCGGAGCTGCACGAGCAGCTGGTCCGCGCCGGCGTGCACGTGGGGGCCCTCGTGGTCAACAAGCGCTCCCCGGCGGACGCCGGGGACTTCCTCGCCGAGCGCCGCGCGCTGGAGGAGGTGCACGTCGCCACCCTGCGCGGCGCCCTCCCGGGCGTCCCGCTGCTGCAGGTCCCCCTGCTGCCGGGGGACGTCGTGGGCCAGGAGGCGCTCGAGCGGTTCGGGGACGCGCTCGCCCAGGCTGATCTCAGGGCCACGTGACACGCTGACGCGCATGACCTCCACCGCGGACCGTCCGGACACCGGGCGACGACGACGGGCCCCCGCCGACCTCGGCCCCTGGATCCTCGCGGGCGTCGCCGCGACCGCGCTCGCCGTGGGCCTGGCCGAGCTGCTCGCCTGGGTGACCGGGCCGGTCGGCGCGCCCCTCACGGCGGTGGGCGGGGTGATCGTGGACGCGGTCCCGGCGCCGGTCAAGGACGCGGCGATCGCCCTGTTCGGCACCGCGGACAAGCTCGTGCTGCTGCTCGTCATGGCCACCGGACTCGTGGCGGTCGGCACGGGCATCGGGGCGGCCCAGCGCGCCAACCCGCCGATGGGCACGGTGCTGCTCGGCGTGCTGGGGCTCCTCGGGCTGCTGGCGGTGCTGACGCGGGCGGGGCCGACCGTGGCGGACACGGTCCCCGTCGTCGTCGGCACGGGGGCAGGGG
Source organism: Kocuria sp. UCD-OTCP (assembly GCF_000349605.1). Classification (NCBI taxonomy): domain Bacteria; kingdom Bacillati; phylum Actinomycetota; class Actinomycetes; order Micrococcales; family Micrococcaceae; genus Kocuria; species Kocuria sp. UCD-OTCP. The sequence goes on along the minus strand of NZ_AOSQ01000025.1, from coordinate 43,986 downwards.
CACTCTTCCTGACGGTGCTCACCCGCCGCACCGCTCCGTCCGCACAGCCCGGCGCCGCCCTCGACCGCCGCGGCTTCGTCCGGGTCTCCGCGGCCGCCGCCGTGCTGGGCGCCGCCGCCGGTGTCGCAGGACGCTGGGCGGCCGCGGCCGCGGCCCGGGCGCCCGCCGCCCGGGACCTGCTGCGGATCCCCGCCCCCGCCGTGCGGGACCCGGTCCCCGCCGGGGCCGACCTCGGCGTGGCGGACGTGGAGCCCTGGCTCACGCCCGCCGACGACTTCTACCGCATCGACACGGCCCTGTCCGTGCCGCGCATCGACGTGGACGCGTGGGAGCTGCGCCTCCACGGCATGGTGGAGCGCGAGCTGACGCTGCGCTTCGACGACCTCACGGCCCGGCCGCTCCTCGAGCGGATCGTGACGCTGGCGTGCGTGTCCAACCCCGTGGGCGGCGACCTCGTGGGCAACGCGGTGTGGACCGGCGTGCCGATCCGGGACCTGCTCGCCGAGGCCGGGCCCTCCGCCGAGGCGGACATGGTGCTCTCGACCTCCGAGGACGGGTTCACGGCGAGCACCCCGCTCGAGGCCCTGACCGACCCCGGCCGGGACTCCCTGCTCGCGGTGACCATGAACGGGGAGCCGCTGCCGTTCGAGCACGGGTACCCCGTGCGGATGGTCGTGCCGGGGCTCTACGGCTACGTCTCGGCGACCAAGTGGGTCGTGGACCTCGAGGTCACCCGCTTCGACCGGGCGGAGGCGTACTGGACCTCGCGCGGCTGGACGGCCCGGGGACCGATCAAGATGTCCTCCCGCATCGAGGTGCCGGCCGAGGGCGGGCGCACGGAGGCCGGGCCCGCGGTCCTCGCCGGCACGGCCTGGGCCCAGCACACCGGGATCGCCGCCGTGCAGGTCAGCGTGGACGGGGGGCCGTGGCAGGACGCCGAGCTGGGCTCCGTGGGCACGGACGACACCTGGCGGCAGTGGGTCCTGCGCGCCGACCTCCCGGGCGGCCGGCACACCGCGCGGGTGCGGGCCGTGGACCGGGACGGGACCGTCCAAACCGCCGAGCAGGCCCCGCCCGCCCCGGACGGCGCCTCCGGGTGGCACGAGCGGACCTTCACCGTGGCCTGACCGGCCCGTCCTGCGCTCCCTCCGCGCCGACCGCCGGGTCAGGGGCGGTGGTCGGAGGCCGGGGCCGGGCCGGTGGAGGAGCGGGCGACGAAGTGGGCCGGGAAGAGCTCGTTCGACGGTTCGCGGCTCCCTCCGGCCAGGTGCTCGAGGAGCCGCTCCACAGCGCGGGTGCCCTGCTGCCGGGCGTGCTGGTCCAGGGTCGTCAGGCCGAAGGCCTCCCCGATGGGGTGGGCGTCGACGCCGATGACGGACAGGTCCCCGGGCACGGTGAGCCCGAGGTCCCGCGCCGCCAGGATCGTCCCGGCCGCCATCTCGTCGGACGAGGCGAAGATGGCGGTCGGGCGGTCGGCGGGGTCCGCCAGGAGATTCTTGGCCTGCTGGTACGCGTCGGTGAACGTGTAGTCCGCGACGAGCGACCACGCGGGTTCCACGGCCAGCCCGGCGTCCGCCATCGCCTGCTCCCAGCCGTCCCGGCGGTCGCTGGACATGGGGAAGTAGCGCCTGCCCTCCTCGGCCCCGCCGAGGTGCGCGATCCGCCGGTGGCCCAGCCCGATGAGGTGCTGCGTCGCGCGGCGCCCGACGTCGAGGTCGTCGATGCTGATGGTGGGCGCCCCCACCAGCGGGCCCCCGACCCCGACGAGGGGGATGCCGGCGGCGAACATCTGCTCCGTCTCCGCCGGGTCCAGGTGCAGGGACACCGCCACGGCCGCGTCCAGGCGCTTGCGCAGCAGGAAGTCGGTCAGCACGGTCTCCCGGTAGCGGTCCCCCTCGAAGTTGTAGAGGGTCAGGTCGTACCCGGCCTCCATGAGCGCGCCGGCCACTCCTTCGAGGACGGTGGAGAAGTACCACCGGTCGACGTGGGGGAGGACCACCCCGATGTTGCGGCTCCGGCCGCTCGCCAGGCTCGAGGCGTGGTAGGACACGACGAAGCCCAGCTCCTGCGCCGCCTCGCGGACCCGGGCCCGGGCGCGGGGCGAGACGTGCCCCTTGCCGCTGAGCGCGCGGGAGACGGTCGCGGTGGACACGCCCGCCCGCGCGGCGACGTCCTGGAGCCGGGGTGGGTTCATCGTCCGGTCGTGCCGGGGTCCTCCGTCTGCAGCCATGCGCACTCCTCCGGGTCCAGGATATGCGGCGCGGAGGCCGGGGACCCGCTGCGGAGCAGGACCGGCAGGTCCGGCAGCTCGACCGGGGCGGAGCCCGTGTTCAGCAGCACCAGGACGCCGTTGTTGACGAGCCCGAGACAGTCCGGGCCCGTGAGGTCCTCCGCCCACGCGAGCGAGCCCGAGCCGAGCCCGTGCTCGCGCCGCAGCGCCAGCGCGGAGCGGTAGAGGGACAGCGTGGACGCCGGGTCGTGGCGCTGCGCCTCGCGCGAGAGCTCCGCCCAGCCCTGGGGCTGCGGGAGCCAGGCCTCGCCCGTGGCGCTGTAGCCCAGGGACGCCCCGGTGCTGGTCCAGGGCAGCGGCACCCGGCAGCCGTCACGGCCGAGCCGGCTCCCGCCGGTCCGGTGGTAGGTCGGGTCCTGGCGGACGTCGTGGGGGAGGGTCGTGTGGTCCGGCAGGCCCAGCTCCTCCCCCTGGTACAGGTACACGCCGCCCGGCAGGCCGAGCATGAGCAGGGACGCGGCACGTGCCCGCCGCGTGCCCAGCACGTGGTCCGGCTGCTCGTCCTCGGGCCCGCGGCCGTCACCCGGGCGCGGGGAGTCCGCGGTCAGCGCCAGGCGGGTCGGGTGCCGCACGACGTCGTGGTTGGACAGCACCCAGGTGGTGGGGGCCCCGACCGCGTCGAACGCCTCGAGGGAGGAGGTGATGATCCGGCGCAGCTCCGCGGCGTCCCACGGCGCCGCCAGGTAGGAGAAGTTGAACGTCTGGTGCATCTGGTCGGGGCGCACCCAGTCGGCCAGGCGGTCCAGCGGGTCCACGCTCGCCTCGGCGCAGAGGATCCGCTCGCCGTCGTACTCCGCGAGCACCTCGCGCCAGCGCCGGTAGATGTCGTGGATCTGCGGCTGCCCGAACATCGGGGCGTCGGTGAACGGGTAGCCCGGGATGCTCCCCCCGTCGGCCCGCCCGTCCCAGTCCGGGAGGCCCTCCGCCTTGATGAGCGCGTGCGCCACGTCCACCCGGAAGCCGGCGACGCCGCGGTCGAGCCAGAAGCACAGCACCCGCTCGAACTCCTGGCGGACCAGCTCGTTGTCCCAGTTGAAGTCGGGCTGCGACGAGTCGAACAGGTGGAGGTACCACTGGCCGGGCTGCCCGTCGGACTCGGTCACCCGGGTCCAGGCCGGGCCCCCGAAGTGGGACTGCCAGTTGTTGGGGGGCAGCTGCCCGGACGCGCCGCGGCCGTCCCGGAAGACGAACAGGTCGCGCTCCGGGGCGTCGGGACCCGCCGCGAGGGCCTGCCGGAACAGGACGTGCTCCTGCGAGCAGTGGTTGGGCACGAGGTCGATGATCACCCGGATCGACAGGGCGTCCGCGGCCGAGACCAGTGCGTCGAAGTCCGCGAGGGTGCCGAAGGAGGGGTCGACGTCGCAGTAGTCGCTCACGTCGTAGCCGCCGTCGAGCTGCGGGGAGGGATAGAAGGGGGAGAGCCAGATCGCGTCGATGTCCAGCTCCGCCAGCTGTCCCAGCTCGGCGGTGATGCCGGCGAGGTCGCCGACACCGTCCCCGTCGAGGTCCCGGAACGAGCGGGGATACACCTGGTAGATCACCGAGGAGCGCCACCACTTCGGCTCCTGGTCGCGGTCGTGGACGGGTGTGAGGCGCAGGGACTGCAGCGCACCGTAGGTCGTGGACATGCGGTCCATCGTAGAGCGGATCCCCACAGACTGGAAGCGCTATCACATCGAGTGCATTGGCAAGGCGGGTGCTGTATCGGGTGTGGACAGCCGTGGTGGTAACGCTTACAGTAGTGAGCCAACTCACCTCCCGGGTGAAGCCCCCGGCGGCAGCAGCCCCACCGACCCGCACCACCCCCGCAGACCGACGGCCGTCGCGACCGCGCGACCACGGAAGACATCGAGGAACCCCACCATGAAACACCTCCACCGGGCGGCCTGCGCCGTCGGTGCCGTGCTCCTGCTCGCGGGGTGCTCGTCGGCGCCCACGGCCGGGGTCGCCGGCCTGGCCGGCGGGCCGGGCAGCATCAAGATCCAGGCGGGGTCCGACGAGATCCCCGCCCTCCAGCAGATCGCCGAGGAATTCACCGCCGACACCGGGGTGGAGGTGGAGTTCGTCCAGCGGGAGATCAACGCGCAGGCGATCTCCAACTTCATCTCCCAGTCGCCCACGGGGCAGGCCCCCGACATCATCGTCTCGCCGCACGACAACCTCGGGCAGCTGGCGTCCAACGGCGTCGTCGTCCCCGTGGAGATGGGGGACCGGGCGGAGGACTTCACCGAGAACGCCCGGGAGGCCGTGGTCTACGACGGGGTGAGCTACGGGGTGCCGTACGCGATCGAGAACGTGGCGATGCTGCGCAACAACGAGCTCGCCGCCCAGGACCCCGCCACGTTCGACGAGCTGCGGGCGATCGGTCACCGGCTCATGGAGGAGCGGGGCATCGAGTACCCCTTCACGGTGAGCCAGTCGCCCGAGGCCGGCGACCCGTACCATCTCTACGCCCTGCAGACTTCGTTCGGGGCCGAGGTGTTCGAGCGCACCGCGGAGGGGGAGTACACCGGCAACCTCACCATGGGGGGCGAGGACGGCAACGAGTTCGCCCGCTACCTGCAGGAGCTCGGAGCCTCCGGGGACCTGCGCACCTCCATGACCCCGGACATCGCCAAGGAGTCCTTCCTCAACGGCGAGTCCGCCTTCCACCTGGGCGGCCCGTGGGAGCTGACCGATGTCGAGGCCGCCGGGATGGACGTGAGCGTCCTGCCCGTGCCCCCGGCCGGGGACGAGGAGGCCCGCCCGTTCGTGGGCGTCCAGGCGTTCTTCGTCAACGCCAACGCGCAGAACCCGATGGCGGCCCAGGACTTCGCCGCCAACTACCTCACCCGCCCCGAGGCGCAGACGGCCATGTACGAGAGCACGGGCCGGCCCCCCGCCAGCCAGGTGGCCGTCGACCGCATGCAGGGCGACCCGCTGCGCTCCGCCTACGCGGAGATCGCCGAGACGGGTCTGCCCATGCCGGCCATCCCCGAGATGGGCGCGGTGTGGAGCTTCTGGGGCACGACGCAGAACGCCGTCGTGGACGGCCGCGGGGACCCCGTGGAGCTGTGGAACCGCATGATCGACAATATCGAAGGACAGATCTGATGAGCACGCGCACCCCCATCCGGGGCGGGACCGCCGCCCCCGGAGCGACCGGCGGGGGCGCCGGCCTCGGCGCCCCCCTCGAGCTCCAGCACGCCCATTCCCGCGGATTCGGCGTGGGCTTCGTGGTCAAACTGGTCCTGATGGCGCTGATCAACGCGTTCGGCCTCTTCGGCATCCTGGCGGCCTGGGCCGCCGGCAGCTGGGGCATCCTGGCCTTCCTCGTCGTCGCCCTGATCGCAGCCGATCTCGTGTACTTCCTGCCGACCAGGAAGCTGCTGCCCGCGAAGTACCTGTTCCCCGGGCTGATCTTCCTGCTGGTGTTCCAGATCTTCGTGCTGATCTACACCGCCGCCACGGCGTTCACGAACTACGGCGACGGCCACAACGCCACGAAGGACGCGGCGATCACGCAGCTCACCACCACGTACGAGCAGAGGATCGAGGGCTCCGGGGCCTACCCGGTCACGGTGCTCGAGGGCGCCGACGGCCTGGCCCTGGCCACGGTGCGCGACGGCCAGGTGCTCGTGGGCACCACCGGCGAGCCGCTCGCGCCGCTCGAGGGGGCGACCGCCGCCGACGGGCGCGTCGCTGAGGCGCCCGGCTACGAGATCCTCGACTACGGGGGCGTCGTGGCGGCCGCCGGCGAGCTGGCGGACCTGCGGGTGCCCGTGGGCGAGCAGGAGGCCGAGGGCGTGCTGCGCACCGACGACGGCCGGACGGCCTACGCCTACGAGCCCACGCTCGTGCACGACGAGGCGGCCGACGCCATGGTCGCCGACGACGGCACCGTGTACGCGAACAACGGCGAGGGCGCGTTCGTCAGCGCCGACGGCGAGGCCCTGCGACCGGGCTGGCGGGTCTTCGTGGGCCTGGACAACTTCGGGGCGATCTTCGACCCGGAGGTCCTGGGCGGCCCGTTCGTCTCCGTGACCCTGTGGACCTTCGCCTTCGCGATCCTCTCGGTGGCGCTGACCTTCTTCCTGGGGCTGCTCCTGGCGATCCTGTTCAACGACGAGAAGCTGAGGTTCCGCAACGTCTACCGGGCCGTCATCTTCCTGCCGTACGCCTTCCCCGCCTTCCTGTCCATCCTGATCTGGGCCGGTCTGCTCAACGCGGACTTCGGCTTCGTCAACCAGGTCCTGCTGGGCGGCGCCGGGGTGCCCTGGCTCGAGAACCCCTGGCTGGCCAAGCTCTCGCTGCTGCTGGTCAACCTCTGGCTGGGCTTCCCGTACATGTTCCTCGTGACCACCGGCGCCCTGCAGGCCATCCCGGGAGAGCTCTACGAGTCGGCCGAGATGGACGGTGCGGGGCCGGTGCGCCAGTTCGGGGCGATCACCCTGCCCATGCTCATGGTGGCCGTGGGCCCGCTGCTCATCGCGTCCTTCGCCATGAACTTCAACAACTTCAACGTGATCTACCTGCTCACCGGCGGCGGTCCCCAGGACCTGGAGTCCACCACCGGGGTGGGCGCCACGGACATCCTCATCTCGTTCGTCTACAAGATCGCGTTCGCCGGCGGCACCAACGACTACGGTCTGGCCTCCGCCCTGTCCATCCTCATCTTCATCATGGTGGCCGTCATCTCCGCGCTGACGTTCCGCCGCAGCAAGGCTCTCGAGGAGATCAGCTGACATGTCCACTCCCACCGCACCCACCCCGGGCGACCGCCCCGGCCCCGACGGCACGGACCGCGCCCCCTGGGCCGCCGCCGCGGCCGCGCCGTCCGCCGGAACCCCGACCACCCTCCAGCCGACGGACACGCTGCGGCCTCCCGGCGCCGCACCCGGGGCTCCCCGGCCCCGCCGGCGCCGCCGCTCCGCCCGCGGCGGGTGGAAGCACCTCGCCGCGATCGCCGCGTGCGTCTTCGCCCTCTTCCCGCTGGTCTACGCCTTCTCGGCCTCGCTGTCCGCCTCGGGCTCCCTGCTCGGGTCCAACCAGCTGTTCTCGGACGTCACCGGCGCCAACTACACCAACCTGCTCAACGACCCGCAGAACCCCTACCTGACCTGGTTCGGGAACTCGCTGTTCGTCTCGGTCACCACGGCCGTGGGCACCGTGCTCATGGGTGCGGCCGCCGCCTACGCGTTCTCCCGGTTCCGCTTCCGCTCCCGCAAGGGCGGGCTGCTGGCACTGCTGGTCATCCAGATGTTCCCGCAGCTGCTGGCGTTCGTGGCGATCTTCCTGCTGCTGTTCGCGATCTCCGGGGTCTACCCGTTCATGGGCCTGAACTCCCGGCTGGGACTGGTGGCCGTCTACCTGGGCGGGGCGCTGGGCGCCAACACGTTCCTGATGTACGGCTTCTTCAACACCATCCCCAAGGACCTCGACGAGGCCGCGGAGATCGACGGCGCCTCGCACGCCCAGATCTACTGGACGATGATCCTGCCGCTGGTGACCCCCATCCTCGTGGTGGTCGGGATGCTGTCCTTCATCGCGTCCTTCTCGGACTTCCTGCTGGCCCAGATCGTGCTCCAGGACCCGGACAAGTACACGCTGGCCGTGGGGCTGTACCAGTTCGTCTCCGTGCAGTTCGGGGAGAACTGGGGCGTCTTCACCGCCGGGGCGATCCTGGCGGCGATCCCGGTGGTCGCGCTGTTCCTGTTCCTCCAGCGCTACATCGTCTCCGGGCTCACCGGCGGCGCCGTGAAGGGCTGACCACCCGCCCGCCACCTGCGCCGCACCCACCGGTCCGGCCCGGGGGACGGGCCCTGTCATGATGGGGCGGGACGGGCGACGGACAGAACGGGAGGTGGCACGCGGTGACGCTGGTGGACAACGTGGTGTACGTGGAGGGCCGGCGCACGTCGACCCCGGAGGACCTCGACGAGACCTACGCGGCGCTGCGCGGGCGCGGCGGGATGGCCTGGATCGGTCTCTACCGCCCCGAGCCGGCCGAGGTGCAGTCCGTGGCCGCGGAGTTCCGGCTGCACGACCTCGCGGTGGAGGACGCCCTGAAGGGCCACCAGCGCGCCAAGCTGGAGCGTTTCGGGGACACCCTCTTCGTGGTGCTGCGCCCGGCCCGCTACCTGGACGACGTGGAGAAGGTCGAGTTCGGGGAGCTGCACGTGTTCGTGGGCCGCGACTTCGTGGTCACGGTCCGCCACGCCGAGTCCCCCGACCTGGCGGCGGTCCGGCGCCGGCTGGAGGCCGCGCCGGAGCTGCTGGGCACGGGCCCGCAGGCGGTGCTGTACGGGATCCTGGACGAAGTGGTCGACGGCTACGCCCCCGTGGTCGCGGGACTCGAGAACGACATCGACGAGATCGAGGACGAGATCTTCGGCGCGGACCGGGACGTCTCCCGCCGCGTCTACGAGCTCTCCCGGGAGGTCATCGAGTTCCAGCGCGCCGTCCACCCGCTGGTGGCCATGCTGGAGGCCCTGCAGCACGGGGCGGAGAAGTACGGGCTCGACCTCGAGCTGCAGCAGCGGCTGCGGGACGTGCAGGACCACGCCATCCGGGTGGCCGAGCGCGCGGACGCGTTCCGGGTGCTCCTGCAGAACGCCCTCACGGTGCACGCGACCCTGGTGGGCCAGCGGCAGAACGACGAGATGCAGCGGCTCACCGAGTCGGCCCTGGCGCAGAGCGAGGAGGTCAAGCGGATCTCCTCCTGGGCCGCGATCCTCTTCGCCCCGACCCTGGTGGGCACGGTGTACGGGATGAACTTCGAGCACATGCCCGAGCTCGCGTGGACGCTGGGCTACCCGCTCGCGCTGCTGGCCATGCTGGGCATGGGGGTGGCCCTCTACGGGGTGTTCAAGTGGAAGCGGTGGCTCTGAGCGTCACCGGGCGACCTCCGCGGCGACCCTCCCGGCGACCTTCCCGGCGACCTTCCCGGTGGGCCCCTCAGATGCTGTTGCGCATCGCCCGGATCCCCACGGTCAGCCCCAGCGCGGCCAGCACGACCGCCGCGAGGGCCCCGGCGGCCACGGCCGGATCACCGAACTGGCCGTTGAACAGGGCCCGCTCGGCGTCGACCATGTAGGTGAGCGGGTTGAACCGCGAGAGCACCTGCATCCACCCCGGACCGGCCTCGAGCGGCAGGAGCATCCCGGAGAGCAGCATGAGCGGGAACAGCAGCCCCTGCTGCACGGTCCAGAACATCCAGTCCCGGTTCCGGGAGACGATGGCGAGGGCGTAGCTCAGCGCCCCGAGCCCCACCCCGAAGACCGCGAGGATCGCCAGGCCCACCACCATGCCGGGCAGGGACGGGCGGAAGCCGAAGAACGCGGCCACCCCGGAGAGCACCAGGGCCTGCAGGACCAGCGGCACCATCTCCTTGCACGCGCGCCCCACCATGAGCGCGGAGCGGGTCACCGGCGCCACGAGCATCCGCTCGTGCGCCCCGGACTGGATCTCGAACAGCAGGTTCGAGCCGGTCATCGCGGTGCCGAACAGCGCGATCATCACCACGATGCCCGGCACGAACCACTGGAACGCCTGGTCGAGGGGCCGCCCGGTCATCCCGCCCAGGAGCGGGCCGAAGAAGGCCAGGAACATCAGCGGCTGCATGAGCGAGAACACCAGGCTGAAGGGATCCCGGACCACGGGCCGGAGCTCGCGGACGAAGACGCTGACGGAGTCGTGGACGATCCCTGCCGGGCGGGCCCGGTCGGTGCCGCCGGGGGACTCGCGGGTGGTCGGAACGGCGGTCATCGGGGTGCTCCCACGCTCGTGGCCTCGGCGGCCGGGTCGGTCTCGGACGCGTCGGCCCGCTCCTCGCGCAGGCTCCGGCCGGTGAGCCGGAGGAAGACGTCGTCGAGGGTCGGGCGGGTCAGCTCGGCGGTCCGCACGGCGTGGCCGGCCCGGTCGAGCTCGCGCAGCAGGGCGGGCAGCACGCGCTCGCCGTGCTCGACCGCGACGACCACGCGGCCGCCGAGGGCTACGCCCTCGCCTCGGGCCGCGTGGGCGTCTGCATCGCGACCTCNGGCCAGGTCCGTCTTGAGCCGGGACGCGGTGTCGTCGGCGATGATCCGTCCCCGGTCCACGACCATGACCCGCTCGGCGAACTGGTCGGCCTCGTCGAGGTAGTGGGTGGTGAGGAACAGCGTGGTCCCGTAGCGGCGGCGCAGCTCGAGGATGTGCTCCCACAGGTGCGCACGGGACTGGGGGTCCAGCCCGGTCGTGGGCTCGTCGAGGAAGAGCAGCTGGGGGCCGGGGATCAGTCCCAGGGCGATGTCCACGCGGCGGCGCTGGCCGCCGGAGAGCTTCATCGTGGGCCGGCGGACGAGGTCGCCGAGGCCGAGCGCCTCCACGAGCTCGTCCACGCGGCGCCGCGTCTCCGCCCGGCTCAGCCCGTACAGGGCGCCCTGGCTGAGCAGCTCGTCGCGGACCCGCTGGTACTGCCCGGCCCCGTTCTTCTGCCCGATGTAGCCGATGCGGGCGCGCACCTCGGCCGGCTGCCGGGCGACGTCGAACCCGCACACGGTGGCGGTGCCGCCGGTGGGCCGCAGCAGCGTGGTGAGCATGCGCAGCGAGGTCGACTTGCCCGCGCCGTTGGGCCCGAGGAACGCGGTCAGCGTGCCGGGCGCCACGTCCATGGTCAGGTCGGCCACCGCTTCGACGGTCCGGCCGCCGGGCCCGCGGAAGCTCTTGCTCAGCCCGCGGGCGCTGATGATGGGTGGGGTGCTCATGGGTCCACGGTAGAGCGCATTCAGGCCACCAGCTGTCCGCAGGGGGGCATAGATTGCGGGTCATGTCCGATCCGACGTCGCGGGTGCTCCGGCTGCTGTCCCTGCTGCAGACCCACCGCTACTGGTCCGGGCCCGAGCTCGCCGAGCGGCTGACGGTCTCCGAGCGGACGCTGCGCCGGGACATCGACCGGCTGCGCGAGCTCGGCTACGAGGTCACGGCCCGCCCCGGCACGGCGGGCGGGTACCAGCTCGCCGGCGGCACCAGCATCCCGCCGCTGCTGCTCGACGACGACGAGGCCGTGGCCATCGCCGTGGGGCTGCGCACCGCCGCGGTGCACGGCGTCGGCGACGGCGAGCAGACGTCGCTGAGCGCCTTGGCCAAGGTCCAGCAGGTGCTGCCGCGGCACCTGCGCCGCCGGGTCGCCGCGCTGCAGGCGCACACCGTCCCGGTGGCCCGCACGGACGCGCACGTGGCCACCGAGGTCCTCGCCCAGCTCGCCCTGGCCTGCCGCGACCACGAGCGGGTGCGCTTCCGCTACGTCGATCGGCAGGGCCGGGAGAGCGCCCGGCTGGTCGAGCCGCACTCCCTGGTCCCGCGGGACCGGTGGTGGTACCTCGTGGCCTGGGACGCCGACCGCGCCGACTGGCGCACGTTCCGCATCGACCGGCTGCGGAGGCTGGCGGGCACCGCCGTGCGCGTCGCGCCGCGGGAGCTGCCCGCCGCGGACGCCGCCGAGTTCGTCCTGGCCGCCCACGGCGCGGACGCCGCGCGGCACGAGCTGACGGTGCGGATGACCGTGGGCCTGGACCGGGTCCGGGAGCACTTCGGGCCGTGGGCGGCCACGGCGGTGCAGGGTCCCGGGGACACCGTCGACTGGACCGTCACCGGCGGCTCCGTCCCGGAGCTGCTGATGGCGCTGCCCTGGATCCCGGCGGACGTGCCGTGGCGGCTGCTGTGCTCGGACGAGGTGGCCGAGGCCGTGCGCGGGTTCCGGGACCGCCTCGGCGACGCCCTGGACGGCCCGTCGCCCCCTGACTCCAGCGGGCCGGGGGCGGAGGCGGGGGAACCCAGCCCTTAGAGTCGTGGACGTGACCGTCCAGACCACCGCCCTCGACCCCGCGCGGGTCCGGCGCGCCCGGATCGCGGTGTCCGCGTTCTTCCTCACCAACGGCGCCCTCTACGCCAACCTGCTGCCGCGCCTGCCGGAGGTCAAGGACGCGTTCGGGCTCTCCAACACCCTCTACGGCCTGCTGGTCGTGGCGTTCCCGCTCGGGGCGATCCTCGTGGGCGCCCTCCCCGCCCGGGCGATCCGCCGCTTCGGCTCCGGCCGGGTGGCGGCCCTGGGCACCGTCCTGCTCTCCGTGTGCCTCGCGGCCGCCGGGGCCGGGGCGGGCCTGGGCGCCGGCACGGGGCTGGGCGCGGGGGTGTTCCTCGCGGCGATGTTCCTGGGCGGCGCCCTGGACGCCCACGTGGACACCGCCCAGAACGCCCAGGGGATGGAGGTCCAGCGCGCCCGCGGCCGCTCGATCATCAACTCCCTGCACGCCCTGTGGAGCCTGGGCGCCGTGGTCGGCGGGCTCATGGGCACCGCTGCGCTCGCCCTCGGCGTGCCCCTGGGGTGGCACCTGCCGGCGAGCGGGCTCGTGTGGAGCGCGGTCGCCCTCGTGGCGCTGCGCGCCGCGCTGAGCCCGGCCGAGGGGCAGGAGCTGCGCACGGTCAGCTCGGACGACCCGCCGCCGGAGGATCCGCTTCCGGACGGCACGACGACGACGGGCCTGGGCACCACCGGCTCCCGGCCGGACCCCGGCTCCGGGCCCGCCGGGACGGGGCGGCGGTCGGCGGGGCGCATCGTCGTCGTCAGCCTCCTGCCCGTGGCCGTGATCGCGATGGCCGGGGTGATGGTCGAGGACGCCGGGCAGAACTGGTCGGCCGTGTACCTGAACGCCGAGCTGGGCGCCCCACTGGCCACCGCGGGGCTCGGGCTCGTGGCGCTCATGGCGGCGCAGTTCGTGGGCCGGATGCTCGGCGACCCCATGACCGACCGCTGGGGCCGGGCCGCGGTGGTCCGCGCCGGGGCCGCCCTGAGCGCGACCGGGATGCTGCTCGTGGTCCTCGCCCCGGCGCCGGGCCCGGCCGTCGCGGGCTTCGCGCTGGCCGGCTTCGGCTGCGCCACGCTCGTGCCCGCGGCCTTCCACGCCGCCGACGACATCCCCGGGCTGCGGACCGGGACGGGCCTGGCCCTGGTCAGCTGGCTGATGCGGATCAGCTTCCTCGGCCTGTCCCCGGCCGTCGGGGTGCTCTCCGACGCCGTGGGGCTGCGGGCGGCGCTGCTCGTGGTCCCGGTCTTCGCGCTCGTCGCGGCCCTGATGGCCGGCGTCCTGCGGGAGCGCCGGACCCCCTGACCTGGGGCCCGCTGCTCTCCCGGCCGCCCCGCCCGCCGAGTCCCCACCTCGCAGCCACCCACTCTGCCGAGCCCCCACGTTGTGCGCCGGGTCCCCAACAAAGTCCTGGGGATCCGGCGAGCGACGGGGGACTCGGCGCTCGGGGTGAGCGGAGGGTGGGGACTCAGCGGAGCGGACCGGGGCTCTCCCGAGCCGACGGTCCCCGGCTATCCTGGAGCGACCATGTTCCACCACTTCTTCCTCTGACGGGTTCCGGATCCCGCCGCGCGTCCGCCGCGGCGGTCCGTCGTCCTGCCCACCCGTCCCCTCGTCAGGAGCCCCGGCCGTCCGGCCGCGCGCGGCTCCGCATCCCGGAGGAAGCATGTCCGCCGTTCCCGTCCACCGTCCCGCCGTGCCCGCGGGCGAGCACGCCCAGCTGACCGCCACCGGGATCCGCCTGGTCCGCGGCTCCCGCACCGTCCTGGACGGGCTCGACCTCACGATCACCCCCACCACCCGCCTCGGCGTGGTGGGGGAGAACGGCCGCGGCAAGACCTCGCTGCTGGAGGTGCTCTCGGGCGCCCTCCTCCCGGACGCCGGCACCGTCCGCCGCACCGGCACGCTCGCCGTGGTCGACCAGGAGCTGCCCGTGCCGCCCGAGGGCACCGTGGGGGACCTCCTGGACCTCGAGCTCACCGCCGAGCACACCGCGGTGGCGCAGGTCGAGGCCGCCGCCCGCGCCCTCGCCGCGGACCGGCCGGGCGCCCCGGAGCAGTACGCACAGGCGCTGGCGGTCGCCCAGGCCCTCGACGCCTGGGACGCCGACCGGCGGGTGGACCTCGCCCTGCAGGCCCTGCACGCCGTGACCGACCGCTCCCGGGTGCTCGGCACCCTCTCGGTGGGCCAGCGCTACCGGGTGCGCCTGGCCTGCCTGCTCGGCACCGTCCACGACCTCCTGCTGCTGGACGAGCCCACCAACCACCTCGACGCCGCGGGGCTGGCCCACCTGGGGGCGGCGCTGCGCGAGTTCCGCGGCGGCGTGGTCCTGGTCAGCCACGACCGGCGGCTGCTGGGCCAGGTCGTGGACACCGTCCTGGACCTGGACCCCAGCCGGGACGGCCGCCCGCGGTGGTACGGGGGCGGGGTGGCGGGCTGGCGCGCCGGCCGGACCGCCGAGCGCTCGCGGTGGATCCACGACCACCGGGAGCAGCAGGCCGAGCACGCCCGGCTGGCCGGGAACCTCCAGCGCGCCCGCTCCCGCCTGGTCGACGGATGGCGCCCGGACAAGGGCACCGGCAAGCACACCCGCGCCACCCGCGCCCCGGGGCTCGTCCGCTCGGTGCACCGCCGGCAGGAGGACCTCGAGCGGCACCGCGTGGACGTCCCCGAGCCCCCGCTGGAGCTGTCGGTGCCGGAGCTGCCGGCGCTGCCCGGCGTCGAGCTGGTGCGCGCCGAGGGCGTCGCGGTCACGGGCCGGCTGCTCCGGCCCGTCGACGTGCTGCTGGAGTCCGGGGACCGGCTGGTCGTCGCAGGCCCCAACGGGGCGGGCAAGTCCACCCTGCTGCAGGTGCTCGCCGGTGCGCTGGCTCCCGACGCGGGGCGGCGCACCGCCGCCCCCGGGGCGCGGATCGGCCACCTGCTGCAGGACGGGGTCCGGCACGGGGCGCGCTCGGCCCAGGAGGTCTACGAGCAGGAGCTCGTCCGGCTCGTGCTCGCGGACCGGCTGGCCGAGCACGAGGTGGCCCCCCTGGAGTCCCTGGGGCTGCTGGCGGCGCGGGACCGCGGACGGCCCGTGGCGGAGCTGTCGGCCGGGCAGCGGCGGCGCCTCGAGCTGGCCGTGGTGCTGGCGTCCCGGCCGCACGTGCTGCTGCTGGACGAACCGACCAACCACCTCTCGATCGCCCTCGTGGACGAGCTCACCGAGGCCCTCGCCGCCACGGCCGCGGCCGTGGTGCTGACCACCCACGACCGGCAGCTCCTGCGGGACACGAAGGGCTGGTCGCGGCTGACGCTGTGACGGTCCCGCCGTGGGCAAGAGTCGGCCCCGGACCGCGGAGCAGAGGGTCGGTCGGACGTCGTCACAGAGGGGCGCGGAGGCGTCACACCTCTTGCTCCCGCATACCCCCTGGGGTGTGTTGTGATCGGCGTCACCGCAGACCGTCGAGCCGAGCGACCCCGCCGGGCCGCTCCTCCCAGGATGGAGAACGGATCATGCACCAGAGACTGATCGTCCCGGCCGCCGCGGTGCTCCTCGTGACGGCCGTCAGCGCCTGCGGTCCGCAGGCTTCCCCGCCGACCGGGGACGGCACCGTCCCGACGTCGAGCCCGTCGAGCTCGGCGACGACGAGCCCCGCGTCGCCGGGCCCGACCGCGACGGGCCCGGCGACGCAGCCCGGAACGGCGCCCGCCCCGGGCGCTGCCGGGGCGGTCCCCTCGGTGTCGACTCCTCCGGCCCCGGCCGACCCCGTGGCCGCGGCCGCGTGGGAGGCCCTGATGTCCCCCGAGGGCGAGTACGCCGCCTCGGCGCAGTACCGGGCGGTCGTCGACGAGTTCGGACCCGTCGAGCCGTACGCGAGCATCCAGGCCGCCGAGGAGCAGCACGTCGACGCCCTGACCCGCCAGCTGGAGCGGCTCGGCGTCACGGTCCCGCCGAACCCCTACACCGGGCGGATTTCCGCGCCCACCGACCTCGAGGCCGCCGCCACCGCCTGGGCGGCTTGGGAGACCCACAACATCGCGCTCTACGACCGGCTGCTGGAGGAGGTCCGCGGGGACGAACCCCTGACCCGCGTCTTCACCAACCTGCGCAGCGCCTCCCAGGAGATCCACCTGCCGACGTTCGAGGCCGCGGCGGCCAACGGGGGCCGGCTCACCCCGGAGCAGATGCGGGACCTGGGCCACGGCTGACCCGTCGCTCCTCCTGCGGGAGGAGTGCGCCGCGGCCGCCCGCGGGCCGTCCGCCGCCTCCCGCGCGGATCGGCTCCGGGCGGACTCGTCCCGTCCGGTCGGGACTGACCTCCCCCGGAGACCGTGCCCGCCCCTAGACTGCCGAGCAGGGGGCGCGTGAGCCGCGTCACCGCACCGGGAGTGCCGAGGAGGACACCATGAGGATCCGCGCCGCAGTCGTCGAGGGCATCGGGGCCCCGTTCGAGCTGGAGGACGTCGAGCTCGCCGAGCCCGGCCGCGGGGAGGTGCTGGTCCGGATCGTCGCGACCGGGGTCTGCCACACCGACGCCATCACCCGTGCGGGCGACATGCCGCTGCCGCTGCCGGGGATCCTGGGCCACGAGGGCGCGGGGATCGTGGAACGGGTCGGCGAGGGCGTCGGCGCCGTCGTGCCCGGCGACCGGGTGGTCATCGGGTGGCCCTCGTGCGGAGCGTGCCGCAACTGCCTGGACGGGCAGCCCCGCTACTGCGCCCGGACCGGGGAGGCTCTCGTCTCGGGCCGCCGCTTCCGGGGTGAGGACGCAGGGACCTCGGCCTACACACGGGCGGACGGCTCGGAGGTCTCCGGGCACTTCTTCGGCCAGTCGTCCTTCGCGACCCACTCGATCGTCCTCGCCGACGCCCTCGTGAAGGCGCCCGACGACGTGCCGCTCGAGCTGCTCGGACCCCTGGCCTGCGGGCTGGGCACGGGCGCCGGCGCGGTGCTCAACGAGGCCCGACCGGAGCCGGGCTCGTCCCTGGTGGTCTTCGGCGTCGGGGCCGTGGGACTGGCCGCGATCATGGCCGCCCGCTGCACCGCCGCCACCACGGTCGTCGCCGTGGACCTGCACGACTCCCGGCTCGAGCTGGCCACCCGCTACGGGGCCACCCACGTCATCAACTCCCGGGACACGGACGTGGTCGCGGAGGTCGCCCGGATCACGGGCGGCTCCGCCGACTACGCCTTCGAGTGCACCGGGGTGGTCCCCGTCGTGGAGCAGGCCGCGGACTGCGTGGGCATGCTGGGCACGCTCGTGCTCATCGGCGGCGCGCCCGCCCAGGCGCGCTTCAGCCTCGACCACATGCACGCGCTGTGGGGCAAGCGGATCGTCGGGGTCCTGGGCGGCGGCAGCCGCAGCGGGAAATTCATCCCCGCCCTGATCGACCTCCACCGGCAGGGGCGGTTCCCGTTCGACGAGCTGGTGCGCTTCTACGAGCTCGACGAGATCGAACAGGCCCTCGCCGACAGCGGGTCCGGCGACGTGGTCAAGCCCGTCATCCGCATGCCCCGGTGACGCGGCGCCTCCACCGCCGCGGCGGGTCCGGCGGGCACGGGCACCCGGTTCAGTCGATCCGCAGCTCGTGGACGCCGCGCTCGAGGCCGCGCTCCACCGCGGCGATGACGTCGTCCACGTTGTGCCCCGGCGGCAGCCGGGGCGGCAGGCCGGTGAGCGCCCGGTCCACGAGCCCGGTGTCCATGTGCGGCAGCCGGGCGTCCATCACCGCGATCCGACGACGGCGCAGCTCCCGCCGCAGCGACCCCAGCCACGAGGCCATGGCCGCCTTGCTGGCGGCGTAGCCGGCCATCCCGGCCAGCGGCAGCTCCGCGACCACACCGGTGAGGACCGCGATCGCGCCGCCGTCCGCGACGTGGGGCAGGGCCGCCCGGATGACGGCCATGGGGCCGAGGGCGTTGACCTCGAACAGCTCCTCCACGACGGCCTCGTCCTCGTCGGCCGCGGGGCCGAACGCGGCGACCCCGGTGGCGATCACCACGGCGTCGAGCCCGCCGAGCTCCTCGGCCGCGCGGCGCACCACCTCCGCCGCCTCGTCGTGGTCCACGAGGTCGAGGGCGTGGGCCGCGCGCAGGCCGAGACCGCGCCGCAGCTCCTCCGCGGCGGAGGCGGAGCGGCCCGTTACCACGATGTCGGTGGTGCGCTCGCTCAGCCGTTCGCACAGCCGCCGTCCGAGGACGCCGGTCGCCCCCACCACGAGGATCCTCGCGCCGTTCAGGTCCATGGCCCCACTCCTGTCCCCGGTGCGACCCCGGAGCGGGCCGTGCCCCGAGCGTACCCAGGCTCTCCGACAGCGCCCAGCAATTTGCGATCCCACAACGATCGCCGGGCACCCGCCGCCCGCCGTTGCCGACCGCGAACCGGGCGGCGTAGCCTGCAGTCCTCGGAGCCGGGCCGGGCGCACGCCCGGGGCGCTGGTGCTCCGCGATCGGGGGGCCGTCCACATGTCACCGACCACGTCACGACCGACCCGGGCGCTGGGCGCGGCCGCCGCGGCCCTGCTCATCCTGGCCTCCTGCGGCACCCCGTCCGGAGGGGACCCCTCCGCCGAGGGCACGAGCCCGGCCGCGTCGCCGGCCGCCACGGCGGCGGAGTCCCCGACGGCCACGGAACCAGCCACAGAACCAGCCACGGAGAGGCCGTCGCCGACCGCCGAGAACCCGACGGCCGGTCCGACGGAGGCCCCGACCAGCACGCCCACCGCGAGCCCGACGGCGAGTCCGACTGGGGCTCCCGCGGAGCTCGTGACCTACTCCGGCACGGCCGCGGACGCCGCCTTCGCCTTCGAGCTGCCCGCGACGTGGAGCGTGGACGGGGACTTCTCGGACGTCGGCGGCACGGTGACGGTGCTCGGGCCGGACGGTGCTCCCGTCGGCCACCTGTCGGTCCTCATCGCCTGGGGCGCCGAGTGCGGCCCCGACTGCTCGATGCCGCCGGTGGCCCACCTCGGGGACGTCCCGGGGAGCGTGCCGCTGTCCAGCAGCGGGGAGTTCGTGGTGCGCTCCGTGGCCATGGACCTGACGTCCTCGCCGGAGCTGCGCAACGCGTACGGCTGGCCGGACGCCGTGCGGCTCGTGACCTCGCTGACCGATGCGGACGCCCCTCCGCCCACCACGATGCTGCCGCACGTCCTGTACGGCCTGGGGCTGGTCGAGACCGGGGTGGTCGCGCCCAACGGCATCACCTACCGGACGGTGATCTTCAGCTCGGTCCACGACTTCCCCACGCTCGAGGCCGCCCGGGAGTACGCCGGATCGGAGCAGCACCGGCAGGTCGAGGCGATGATCGCCTCCTTCCGCGCCTGAGTGCTCGAGAGGCCGTCCCGGGCGCCGTGGACCACGTCGTGCCAGGGGCGAGGCGGCGCGGATGCTGCTACGCGGAGTCGTCGAGGGGGGCGTACCCCATGCGCCGGCTGACCCGCAGGCCGGCCTCCTTGAGGTCCTCGACCAGGTCGGCCATGTGCTGCTCCGTGAACCGGAACGCCGGTCCCGAGACGCTGATCGAGGCGATGACCGTGCCGAGATGGTCCCGCACGGGCACGGCGACGGAGTTCAGCCCGATCTCGAACTCCTCGCACACGGTGGCGTAGCCCCGGGCGACCACGTCGATCAGCTGTCGCTCCAGCTGCTCCCTCGACGTGATCGTGCGCGCGGTGAGGGCCGGCATGCCCTGGTCGCGGAGGACGTGGGCCCTCTCGTCGGACGGCAGCCCCGACAGCAGCACCTTCCCGCTGGCGGTGGCGTGCAGGGGGGTCAGGCTCCCGATCCAGTCGTGGGTCGCGACCGAGGAGGGGCCCATCTCCTGGTCCACGTTGACGGCGTGGCCCTCCCGCAGGACCGCCAGGTTGACCGTCTCGGAGTGGGTCCGGGCCAGGCCGCGGACCTCGTCGCGCGCCTCGGCCACCACGCTCAGCCGGCCGGGGATCGCGTGCGCCAGCCGAAGGATGCCGAACCCGAGCTGATACGGGCTGCCGTCGCTCGGGTGGTGCACCAGGCCCCGGGACTCCAGGGCGCCGAGCAGCCTCGACGCGGTGGACTTGTGCACGCCCAGCTCCGCGGCCACCTCGGTCACCGTCGAACCGCCGGTCCGGGCGAGGACCTCGAGCACCGTGATGGCCCGGTCCACGGACTGCACGCCCCCCGGGGTGACCCCGTCCGTGCCGGGCTGCTCCTTGGCGGCGTCGGGGGCGGTCGGGGGTCTGGGGCCGGGGGAGGACATGACTCCATGGTAGTCAATCGTCATTGTCGCCCTCCGTCCGCTCCGCCCGCTCCACCCCGGCCCGCCGGGGTGGAGCGGCCCGGGCGCCCGGTAACGTGCCGTGCGGGCCGGGCGCGTCCCGGACCGTCCCGCGGCGTCATGGGCGGGCCGCCTTCTTCTTCCGGACCTGGCCGTTCTCCTGGCCCTTCACCCGGGCGTAGATCGGCTGACCGGCGGCCGTGGCGTCCACGGCCTGGATCTGGCCCGTGGGCGGATCCGTGCTCTCCTGGGTGACCAGGGTGAACTTCTGGTGCCCGTACTCGTCCACAGCGGTGCGGATGGCGCGGCGCACCACGGAGTCGGACAGCCGCTGGCGCAGCCACATCGGGTCGGCGCGCAGGTCGCGGGTCAGGGCGATGCACAGGACGCACATCACGAGGACGAACGGCAGCGCGGCGACGATGGTGAGCCGCTGCAGACCCCCCAGCGCCTCCGCGGGGGTGTCACCGCCGGCCAGGAGCATGACGGCCGCGACCCCGCCCATCAGCACGCCCCAGAAGATCACGACGGGCTTCGACGGCTCGAGACTGCCCCGGGAGCTGAGGGAGCCCATCACGATGGACGCCGAGTCGGCACCGGTGACGAAGAAGATGGCGGTGAGCACCATGGCCAGCACCGCCAGGCCGATGGTCAGCGCCTGCGGCGTGCCGAGGCTGTTGAACATGTCGTAGATCGCGCCGTCGAAGGAGATGGTGGGGACGCCGTCGACGACCGTGGCGATCCCGTCGCCGGGGTCGGGGGTCGCGTTCGCCGTCCGCTGGATGTGGATGGCGCTGCCGCCGAAGACGGCGAACCACAGCAGGGACACCAGGGAGGGCACCAGCAGCACGCCGGTGACGAACTGGCGGATGGTGCGACCGCGGCTGATGCGAGCGATGAACATGCCCACGAACGGCGTCCAGGAGATCCACCAGGCCCAGTAGAAGATCGTCCAGCTGGACAGCCACGCGCGCATGTCCTCGCCGCCGGAGGCCTCGGTGCGGGCGGCCATCTCCGGCAGCTGCTGGAGGTAGGAGCCGATCGCGTTGGGGATGAGGTTGAGGATGAACAGGGTGGGCCCCACGACGAAGACGATGAGGGCCATGACCACCGCGAGCACCATGTTGGTGTTGGCCAGGAACTGGATGCCGCGCTCGATGCCCGACACCGCCGAGGCCACGAAGCAGAACGTGAGCACCGCGATGATCAGCACGAGCATCGGGGTGGCCACCTCGCCCACCACGCCGTTGAACTGCAGGCCGCTGCCGATCTGGAGGGCGCCCAGCCCGAGCGAGGCCGCGGAGCCGAAGAGCGTGGCGAAGATGGCCAGGATGTTGATGATCTTGCCGCCGGCGCCGTCGACCGCCCGCCGCCCGAAGAGGGACACGAACGCCTCGGAGAGCAGGTTCTTGCGGCCCAGCCGGAAGGTGCCGTAGGCGATGGCGATGCCGAGCACCGCGTACATGGCCCAGGGGTGCAGCGTCCAGTGGAACAGCGACGTGGCCATGGCCGTCTCGACGGCTTCGGCCGTGCCGGCGTCGACCGTGGCCGGCGGCGGGGAGATGTAGTAGTAGAGGGGCTCGGCGACGCCGTAGAACATCAGGCCGATGCCCATGCCGCAGGCGAACATCATGGAGATCCACGAGACGGTCCTGAACTCGGGCCGTTCGCCGTCCTTGCCCAGCGGGATGTTGCCGAACCGGCCCAGGGCCAGCCACAGGACGTAGGCGACGAACAGGGAGGACAGCAGCACGAAGATCCACCCGGTGTTCTCCAGGACCCACCCGAGCGCCGCGGTCGAGACGGTGGACAGGTTCTCCGTGCCGACGAAGCCCCAGACCACGAAGGCGACGACCAGGGCGCCGGTCACACCGAAGATCACCTTGTCCAGGCCCCGGGGCTCTCCCTGGAGCGCGCTGCGCCGTTCCTGGACCCCCTCCCTGAGCTCGCCGAGGATCTGGGTCTCCTCGGCCTCCGCCTCGTGGAGGTGCGTCGTGTCGTCGACGGGACAGGCCGGCGGGGCCTCCGCGTCCGACGACGGAACCAGTGGTGGATTCTCAGTGCTCATCGTGATCCCCTCCCGGGAACAGGTGCTGCGGCCCGGTCCCGGAGGACCGGGGTGGCGCCGTCCCGACGACGTCGCCGACCTTGTCGGTGATCCAGTCGTGGAAGGCGCCGATGTGGTGCTCGGAGGGGACGAGGACCCCGCCCTTGGCGTAGATCTTGGAGTTCATGGCGGGCTGGCAGCGTTCGCAGGCGTCGAAGTCCTGCTGGTTGACGCGGTGGAAGAGCTCCACGGAGGTGGAGACGTCCTTGCCGGAGTCCACGACCGAGGGGAGGTAGAGCCAGTCGCACTCCACGACGGTGTGGTCCGGAGCCAGCGGGAACATGCGGTGGATGATGACGTGGTCGGGGACGAGGTTGACGAACACGGTGGGCTTGACGGTGATGGCGTAGTAGCGGCGGTCGTGGTCGTCGTCGACGCCGGGGAGCTTGTCGAGGCCCTCGGAGCCGTCGATGGTGAAGCCGCGCACGTCGTCGCCGAACTCGGCGCCGTGGCCGACGAAGTACTGGGCGGCGAGGCCGTCGGCGAACTCGGGCAGCACCTCCGTGAGCTCGGGGTGGATGGTGGCGCAGTGGTAGCACTCCATGAAGTTCTCGATGATGAGCTTCCAGTTGGCCTTCACGTCGTAGGTGATCCGCCGGCCCAGGGAGAGGTTGGCGATGTCGTAGCCCTCGATGGCCTGGGTGTCCCCGAGGCGCTCCTGGATGTCGCCCATGACGTCCTCCTCGAAGGACGGAGGGTTCTCGGCCAGGCAGACCCAGACGTAGCCGAGGTACTCGCGGACCGGGATGGTGACCAGGCCGTACTCCTGGCGGTCGATGTCGGGCATCTTGGTGAGGTTGGGGGCGGCGATGAGCTTGCCGTCGAAGTCGTAGGTCCAGGCGTGGTACGGGCACTGGAAGGAGCGCGCGGCTTCGCCGGCGTCCTCCATGCACAGCTTCACGCCGCGGTGGCGGCAGATGTTGTAGAACGCCCGGATGCCGTGCTTCCGGTTGCGGGTGATGATGATGGACTCCCGCCCGACCTGGACGGTGCGGAAGGCTCCGGGCTTGTCCAGGTCGGCGGCGCGCACGGCGCAGAACCACATCTGCTCGAAGATGCGCTCCTGCTCGGCGCGGAAGACTGCCTCGTCCACGTAGGTGGAGCCGGGCAGGGTGGAGATCAGGGACTCCGAGACAACGTTGATCGACAACACGAACTCCTGGGTTCGGACAGTGCGCAGAGCGCGGGGTGGGAGAGGGAGGAGGAGTGGCAGGGCTGCGTGGGCGGTCAGGCCGCGAGCGACTGGACCGCGGCGACGGCGAGCTTCTCGAGGGTCTTGCGCCAGCGGCAGAAGAGCCTCGTCTGGTTCCAGGCGAGCACGGCGACCGGCTCGTCCCCGGCGTAGTAGACGGCGAGCAGGGAGTCCTGGTCCGGGCCGCCGTGCTCGTAGGCCACGCGGTCGGCGCGGGAGGCGTCGCCGGCGAACTGCAGGCGGGTGCCGTACTGGTCGGACCAGAAGTAGGGGGGCTTGACGGCGGGCAGCCCGGCCGGGTCGGCGCCCAGCAGGGCGCCCACGGCCACCGCCGGGCGCTCGGCGGCCCCGGTCCAGTGCTCCACCCGGTGGTGGCGGCCGGTGCCCGGCTCCCACCACGCGGCGCAGTCGCCCACGGCGACGACCCCGGGGATGCTGGTGGCCCCGACGGCGTCGCACAGCACGCCGTTGCACAGCTCGATCCCGGAGCCCTCCAGCCAGGCGGTGTTCGGCGCCGCGCCGATGCCCACGACCACCACGTCGGCGGGCAGCACCCGGCCGCCGGCCAGGCGCACCGCGCTGACCGACCCGCCGGTGAACTCGAACTCCTCGATGTCGACGCCGCAGATCAGCTCCACGCCGGCGCGTTCGTGCAGCCCGGCGACCACCCCGCCCAGCTCGGTGCCCAGCGGGCCGCACAGGGGGGTGGGGGACTTCTCCAGCACCGTGACGTCCAGACCGAGGGCGTGGGCGGTGGAGGCGACCTCCGCGCCGATGAAGCCGGCGCCCACGACCACGAGCCGCCGCCCGGCAGCCAGCAGCCCGCGGAGCCTCTGCGCGTCGGCGACGGTGCGCAGGCTCACCACGTTCGCGCTCCCGGCGAGCTGCGGCAGCGACCGGGGCGAGGCCCCGGTGGCGATCACCAGGCCGTCGGCGCGCACCGACCGCCCGTCCTCCAGGTGCACCAGGCGGGTGGTCGCGTCGAAGGACACCGCCCGGGTCCCGAGGATCCACTCGGCCTCCAGGGCCTCGTCGTCGGTCTCCAGGGCCAGGTCCTCGAGCTCGATCCGGCCGGCGAGGAAGTCCTTGGACAGCGGTGGGCGGTCGTAGGGGCGCTGGGGATCATCACCGATGATCACCAGTCGTCCGGCGAACCCGAGGTTCCGGGCGGCCCGGGCGGCGGACAGGCCCGCCAGCGACGCTCCGACAATGACGAGGGACTCCATGAGGGACCCCTTTCAGATCTTCGTCCTGAATGACCCGGAGCAAGGGCGGGGAGGTCCGAGGTCCGGACGTCCTGTGCGCTTCGTGCAACACGGCTCACAATGTGAGAATCAGCGTGAACCTCGTCACCGGCCCCGTCAAGGGGTCCGGCGAATTCGACCCGGGGAATTTACATTGCGTCCCCGTGCGGCCCCGCGCGGGTTCCGGGTGGGCCCCGGCTCTTGACAGGGTTCGGTGGAAGTCCTCACGATGTTGCACATTGCAACACTTGTTGCTCATCGTGAGGCAGTGCGGTCGAGGTGGCAACGCTCGGCACAGCAGGCCCGAGCCACCTCAGGAAAGGATCCGCTCCGATGCACCAGGCCTGCCCCCTCAAGGACCTCGCCCCCGGTGACGCCCTGCGCCTCGACACCGTCCCGCCCATCGCCGTCTTCCACACGGAGGAGGGCGAGCTGTTCGCCATCGACGACACCTGCACCCACCAGGACGCCTCGCTCGCCGACGGCTGGGTGGAGAGGTGCGAGGTGGAGTGCCCGCTGCACGCGTCCAAGTTCGACCTGCGCACCGGCGCGGTGGACGCCCCTCCGGCCAAGCTGCCGGTGCGGGCCCACGAGGTGAGCGTCGTGGACGGCATCATCATGGTCGAGGAGTCGTCCGAGGCACCGAACCTGCCGCCCGGTCTCACCGTCAACGGCCACGAGTCCCGGCCGAGCTGAACCCGGCCGAGCCCCCGCACGACATCCGCAGGTCAGGAGAACCGCCCCATGAGCACCACCCCTCGCGTCGTCATCATCGGCGCCGGCATCGTCGGCACGAACCTCGCCGACGAGCTCGTCCAGCGCGGCTGGACGGACGTCACCGTCCTCGAGCAGGGTCCGCTGCCCCTTCCCGGGGGCTCGACGTCGCACGCGCCCGGACTCGTCTACCAGACGAACCCGTCACGGACGATGACCCACTTCGCGCGGTACACCGTCGAGAAGCTCGTCTCCCTGGGCTGCTTCAACCAGGTCGGCGGTCTCGAGGTGGCCACCACGCCGGCGCGGCTGGAGGAGCTCAAGCGCAAGGTGGGCTACGCGGCCTCCTGGGGGATCGAGGGCCGGCTGCTCACCCCCGAGGAGGTGCTCGCGCAGCATCCCCTGGTCAATCCCGAGATGGTGCTGGGCGGCTACCACGTGCCGACGGACGGGCTCGCCCTGGCGGCCAAGGCGGTGCAGGTGCTCATCGAGCGCACCACGCGCGCCGGCGTGACCTACTGCGCCGAGACGATCGTCACCGGCATCGAGCGCTCGAACGGCCGCGTGACCGGCGTGACCACGTCCGACGGAACCGTGCCGGCGGACATCGTCGTCTCCTGCGCCGGATTCTGGGGACCCGCGATCGGCGAGATGGCCGGCATGCCGTGCCCCCTCCAGCCGCTGGCCCACCAGTACGTCTTCACCTCCGCGGTCCCGGAGCTGGTCGGCAAGCACGACGCCCCGAACGGCGCGACCCTGCCGATCCTCCGGCACCAGGACGCGGACCTCTACTACCGGGAGTGGGGGGACCGGATCGGCATCGGCTCCTACGCCCACCGCCCGATCCCGGTGGACCTCGCCGACCTGCCGCACTACGCGCCCCGCGACATCGCCCACGACCGGATGCCCTCCCGCCTGGACTTCACGCCCGAGGACTTCACCGAGCAGTGGGCCGAGAGCCGGCGCTTCCTGCCGAGCCTGCGCGGCAGCGAGGTGGCCGAGGGCTTCAACGGCATCTTCTCCTTCACCCCGGACGGGGGCCCGCTCATCGGTGAGTCCCCGGACCTCGCCGGGTTCTGGGTGGCGGAGGCCGTGTGGGTCACGCACTCCTCGGGTGTGGCCAAGGCCATGGCCGAACTGCTGGTGGACGGCGCTCCGGAGACGGACCTGCACGGCTGCGAGGCCACCCGGTTCGACGACGTGCAGCTCTCCCCGGAGTACGTCGAGGAGACGGGCAAGCAGAACTTCGTGGAGATCTACGACGTCCTCCACCCCCTCCAGCCCCGGGAGTCGCCGCGCAACCTGCGGGTCAGCCCCTTCTATCCCCGGGAGCTGGAGCTCGGCGCGTTCTTCCTGGAGAGCCACGGGTGGGAGCGCCCGCACTGGTACGAGTCCAACGCCGCGCTCCTGGAGCAGCTGCCCGAGGAGTGGCGCGAGCCGGAGCGCGAGCCGTGGGCGGCCCGGTTCCACTCGCCGATCGCGGCGGTCGAGGCCTGGAAGACCCGCACCGCCGTGGCGATGTACGACATGACCCCGCTCAAGCGCGTGACCGTCGAAGGTCCCGGGGCCGCCGCTCTGCTGCAGCGGCTCACCACCGGCAACGTCCTGCGCAAGCCGGGCGCCGTGACGTACTGCCTCCTGCTGGACGAGAAGGCCGGGATCCGCAGCGACATCACCGTGGCCCGGCTCGGCGAGAACCTGTTCCAGGCCGGCATCAACAGCAGCGTGGACGTGGCGTACCTGTCCGCCGAGGCCACCCGGCAGAGCGCCGCGGACCCCACGGCCTGGGCCCTGGTCCGGGACACCACCGCCGAGACCTGCTGCATCGGGCTGTGGGGGCCGAAGGCCCGGAAGGTCATGGCGAAGGTCTCCCGCGACGACCTGTCCAACGACGGCCTGAAGTACTTCCGCACCAAGCAGATCCGGGTGGGCGGCCTGCGGGTCACCGCGATGCGCCTCTCCTACGTGGGCGAGCTCGGCTGGGAGCTGTACACCACCGCGGACCAGGGACTGCGGCTGTGGGACCTGCTGCACGAGGCGGGCCAGGAGTTCGGCATCGTCCCCGCGGGGCGCGCCGCCTTCAACAGCCTGCGCGTGGAGAAGGGCTACCGGTCCTGGGGCACCGACATGACCACGGAGCACACCGCCCTGGAGGCGGGACTGGACTTCGCCGTCAAGAAGGACAAGGGCGAGTTCGTGGGGTCGGCGGCCGTGGCCTCCGACGGCCAGGTGCGGCGCCGGCTGCGCTGCCTGACGGTCGACGACGGCCGCTCCGTGGTGATGGGCAAGGAGCCCGTGTACGTGGACGGCGCCGCCGCCGGCTACGTCACCAGCGCCGTCTTCGGCCACACCGTGGGCCGCCCGGTCGCCTATGCCTGGCTCCCGCCGGAGCTCTCCGAGGGGGACGGCGTCGAGATCGAGTACCTCGGCGAGCGCGTCCCCGCCACGGTCAGCGCCGAGCCGCTCGTGGACCCCGGCATGGAGCGCATCCGCGGCTGAGGCCCCTGCCGTCGCGGCCGGGGCGTGCGCCGCTCCGGCCGCGGCTCTTCGTCCCGACCTCGGGACTTCCCAGTACGACTTCTGCGATCGAGCACCGTTACCGGTGCCGACGACGACGAAAGGCAGTTCCAGCATGCACAAGGTCAAGGGCGTGGTGTCCAAGGGCAAGAACCAGCCGGTCAGTGTGGAGACCATCCTGGTGCCGGACCCCGGACCGGGAGAGGTACTGGTGGACGTGCTCACCTGCGGGGTGTGCCAGACCGACCACCACTACGTCCAGGGCGGGGTGGGCGACGACTACCCGTTCCTGCTGGGCCACGAGTCCTCGGGCGTGGTGTCGGCGATCGGGGAGGGGGTGACGGAGGTCGCCGTGGGCGACCACGTGATCCTGAACTGGCGAGCGGTGTGCGGCGAGTGCCGGGCCTGCCGCAGGGGCGAGCCCTGGTACTGCTTCGCCACCCACAACGCCACCCAGAGGATGACGCTCGAGGACGGCACCCCGCTGACCCCGGCCCTGGGCATCGGGTCGTTCGCCGAGAAGACCCTCGTCGCCGCCGGGCAGTGCACGAGGATCGAGGCCGACCTCGAACCGCACCAGTACGCGGCCGTCGGGCTGCTCGGGTGCGGCGTGATGGCCGGCATCGGCGCGGTGCTCAACACCGGCGCCGTGAAGCGCGGGGAGTCCGTGGCCGTGATCGGCTGCGGTGGGGTCGGGGCGGCCGCGGTCGCCGGTGCCGCACTGGCCGGGGCCACCACGATCGTGGCCGTGGACCTCGACGACGAGAAGCTGGCCACCGCGGAGCATTTCGGCGCCACCCACGTGGTCAACTCGAAGGAGCAGGACCCCGTGGCGGCGATCCGGGCGCTCACGGGCGGCAACGGCGCCGACCTGGTGATCGACGCCGTGGGCATCGCCCCCACCTTCCAGCAGGCGTTCGAGGCCCGTGACCTGGCCGGCCGGATGGTGCTGGTCGGGGTGCCCGCCCCCGGCACCACGTGGGAGATCCCGCTGGACGAGGTCTTCGGCCGCGGCGGGTCCATCAAGTCCGCCTGGTACGGCGACACCCTCCCCTCCAGGGACTTCCCGATGCTGGTGGACCAGTACCGGCTCGGCCGGCTGGACCTCGACGGGTTCGTCACCGAGCGCATCGGCCTGGACGACGTCGAGGAGGCCTTCGCGAAGATGAAGGCCGGCACCGTCCTGCGCTCCGTCGTGGAGCTGGACCGCTCGGCGACCGGCGCGGAGGAGCGTGGCCTGGAGACCGGCGCGGCCGCCCCGGCCGGAGCGGCCCGATGACCGGGCGGCAGGATGTGGGGCGGCGCACGGACGCCACGGGCCGGGTCCGGGTGGAGCACCTGGTGACCTCGGGGACGTTCTCCCTGGACGGGGGCACCTGGGAGGTCGAGAACAACGTGTGGATCGTGGGCGACGACGAGCAGTGCGTGGTCATCGACCCGGCCCACGCCCCGCAGCAGGTCGTGAACGCCGTCGGCGGCCGGGCAGTGGTGGCCATCCTGCTCACCCACGGCCACGACGACCACATCCGCGCCGTCGTCGAGGTCGCCGAGCAGCTGCGGGCACCGGTGCACCTGCACCCGGACGACACGATGCTCTGGGAGCAGGTCCACCCCGCCCGCCGCTTCGACCGCATCATCCGCGACGGTGACGTCTACTCGGTGGGCGGGGTGCGCCTCACCGCGCTGCACACCCCGGGCCACTCGCCGGGCTCGGTGTGCTTCTGGGCGCCGGACCTGGGCGAGGGCGGAGTGCTGTTCTCCGGGGACACCCTCTTCCAGGGCGGTCCCGGCGCCACCGGCCGCTCGTACTCGGACTTCCCCACGATCGTCGACTCCATCCGGGACCGGCTGCTCACGCTGCCGGGGACCACGGAGGTGCTCACCGGCCACGGGGACACCACCACGATCGGCGCGGAGGCCCCCCACCTGCAGGAGTGGATCGACCGCGGCCACTGAGCCGGCAGGAGGCCGGCCCGGGTGACGTTCCGGAGCACGCACGACGTCCCGGAGCACCCACGACGGAGCGCCGCCCCCGGGATCCCCGGGGGCGGCGCTCCGTCGTGCGTGCTCAGCGCAGGACGACCGTGCGGTTGCCGTGCAGGATGACCCGGCCCTCGCAGTGCCACTTCACGGCGTTGGACAGGGCCTTGCACTCGGTGTCCCGCCCCGCGGCCACGAGGTCCTCCGGGCCGTAGGTGTGGTCCACGTCCACGAGCTGCTGCGCGATGATCGGGCCCTCGTCCAGCTCGGCGTTGACGTAGTGCGCCGTGGCGCCCACGGTCTTCACCCCGCGCTCGTAGGCCTGGTGGTACGGCTTGGCGCCCTTGAAGGACGGCAGGAACGAGTGGTGGATGTTGATCACCCGTCCCTCCATCCGGGTGGCCAGCGAGTCGCTGAGCACCTGCATGTAGCGGGCCAGGACCACGAGGTCCACCTCGAAGCGGTCCACGAGCTCCAGCAGCCGGGCCTCGGCCTCGGGCTTGGTGTCCCGGGTGACGGGCACGTGGAAGAACGGGATGCCGTGCCACTCGACGAGGCGCTGGTGGTCGCGGTGGTTGGAGACCACCGCGACGATGTCCACGGGCAGGTCCCCGGTCCGGGCGCGGAAGAGCAGGTCGTTGAGGCAGTGGCCGAACTTGGAGACCATCACCAGCACCCGCCGCTTCGCCCCGTGCTCGCTGAGCTCCCAGCGCATGTCGAACCGCTCGGCCACCGGGGCCAGGTCCGCCCGGAGGGCCTCGGGGTCGAGGCCGTCCTCCGTGGCGGAGGCGACGTGCACGCGCATGAAGAAGTGGCCCAGCCGCCGGTCGTCGAACTGGGTGAGCTCCACGATGTTGCACCCGTGCTCCAGGAGCACCCCGCTGACGGCGTGCACGATCCCCGGTCTCTCCGGGCAGTCGAGGGTCAGCACCAGCTCCGTCGTGGGTGGAGCGGTGGTGACGGCCTGCGGCTGCAGGCGCTGCTCAGCATTCGATGACGTTGACGGCCAGTCCACCACGGGAGGTCTCCTTGTACTTGATCTTCATGTCGTTGCCGGTCTCGCGCATGGTCTTGATGACCTGGTCGAGCGAGACCGTGTGCTCGCCGTCGCCCTGGAGGGCCAGGCGTGCGGCGTTGATGGCCTTGACGGAGGCGATCGCGTTGCGCTCGATGCACGGGATCTGCACGAGCCCGCCCACGGGGTCGCAGGTCAGCCCGAGGTTGTGCTCCATGCCGACCTCGGCGGCGTTCTCGACCTGCTCCGGCGTGCCGCCGAGGACCGCGCACAGGCCCGCGGCGGCCATGGAGCAGGCCGAGCCCACCTCGCCCTGGCAGCCCATCTCCGCGCCGGAGATGGAGGCGTTCTCCTTGATCAGGATGCCGACGGCCGCCGCCGTCAGCAGGAACTCCACCACGCCGTCCTCGTCCGCCCCGGCGACGAACCGGTCGTAGTAGTGCAGCACGGCGGGGATGATGCCCGCCGCCCCGTTGGTCGGGGCGGTGACGATCCGCCCGCCGGAGGCGTTCTCCTCGTTGACCGCCAGGGCGTAGAGGTTGATCCACTCCATGGCCTGCAGCGGATCGGACGCCGGCCGGACGGCGCACGCGTCGGCGGCCGCCTCGGCCTCGCGCAGCCGCGCCCGCAGGCCCGGCGCCCGGCGGCGGACCTTCAGCCCGCCGGGCAGCCGGGCCTCCGTGCGCGTGCACCCGTTCTCCACGCACTCCTGCATGACGGCCCAGAGGCGCAGCAGGCTCGAGCGGAGCTGCTCCTCGCTGCGCCAGGACAGCTCGTTGGCGAGCATGATCCCGGCGATCGAGGTCCCCTCCCGCCGGCAGTGCTCCAGGAGCTGCCGGCCGGTGGTGAACGGGTACGGCACCTCCGTGGTGTCCTGGACGATGCGGTCCGCCCCGGACACGTCCCCGTCCACCACGAACCCGCCGCCCACCGAGTAGTAGGTCCGCTCCCGCACCGGCTCGCCGTCCGCCCCGAAGGCTGCGAACGTCATGCCGTTGGGGTGCGCGGGCAGCGACCTGCGCCGGTGCATGACGACGTCCTCGGCGCGGTCGAAGGGGATCGGCCGGACCCCCGCCAGGCACAGCTGCCCGCGCTCCGTGCTCATCCGCACCTGGTCGTCCGCCGTGTCGGTGTCCACGGTCTCCGGATCCTCGCCCTGCAGCCCCAGGATCACGGCCTTGTCCGAGCCGTGCCCGTGACCGGTGGCGCCGAGCGAGCCGAACAGCTCGGCCCGGACCCTGGCGACTCCCTCGAGGAGGCCGGCCCCGGCCAGCCCGTCCGCGAACAGCCGGGCGGCCCGCATGGGGCCCACCGTGTGGGACGAGGAGGGGCCGATGCCGACGGAGAACAGGTCCAGGGCGGACAGCGCCATCAGGGCACCTCGGGAGAGGCGAACTCCGTCATGCCGTCCAGCAGCCACCGGGCGGTGTACTCGGCGAAGGAGGCCCGCGGCATGATCCGCCACGTCAGCTCCTCCGTGCGCCACAGCAGCACCTGCACCGGGCCCAGGGTCGTGGCCACGGCGGTGCCGACCGCGAAGGCCCGCGGGTGCAGGTCCAGGTGGCAGCTCTTCTCGAGCACCGCGCGGGCCGAGGGCCCGGACAGCTCGAGGGTGGTGCGGTTGGCGGACAGGTCCACGGCCTGCCCGGGCTCGGTGCCCAGGGCCCCGGCCAGCCCGGCTGCGGTGCCGGCGTCGTCGGTGCCCGCCGCTCGGAGGTCGCTCCCCGCAGGGCCGATCTCCGCGGGCCCCACGCCCTCGGGGCCGACGAGCAGGAACTCGTCGGGCCCGATCCACAGGATCGCCGTGGCCCCGGCGGTGCCGGTGACCCGGCCGTGGCCGGTCGGCAGGGGCATCCCGGCCGCGGCGGCGACCGCCTCGGCGGCCGGAGTGCCGGGCGCCACCCGGATCCCGACCATGGTCAGGAACGGGATCTCGCGCAGGGCCACGCCCCGCTCGCCCGTCACGGTCTGCTCGTGCATCTGCTGCGCGAGGTGGGCGAGGGGACTGCGGCGCAGGGCGGTGGTGTCGGTCAGGAGCTGCTCAGCCATCACGGCGGTTCCCTTCGGGGTCGTAGAGCACGGGTTCTGCGATGACGACGTCCACGAGCCGCCCGTCGAGCGGGGCCTGGAGCGTCTCACCGATGCGGTTGCGGCCGTTCTCCACCAGGGCGAGCCCGAAGGTCCGGTCCAGGGCGGCGCTGCGGTAGCTGGAGGTGACGTGGCCGACCATGGGCACGGGGGCGACCTCCGGGGTGATGGGCGTGCCGTGGTCCACCAGCTGGGCGCCCTCCGGCAGCCGGAACGTCCGGTCCACCGGCAGGACCGCGACCAGCTGCTTGCGGTCCGGGCTGGTGGCGGACGGGCGGTCGTAGGAGCGCCTGCCGATGAAGTCCTTGGTCTTGGACACCACCCACTCCATCCCCAGGTCCTGCGGGGTGACCGTGCCGTCGGTGTCCTGGCCCACGATGGGGAAGGCCTTCTCCGCGCGCAGCACGTGCATGGTCTCGGTGCCGTAGGGGGTGATGCCGTACTCGGCGCCGGCCTCCGCGACGGACTCCCAGACCGACAGGCCGTACCAGGAGGAGACGTTGATCTCGAAGGCCAGCTCCCCGGAGAAGGAGATCCGGCAGATCCGTGCGGGCACCCCGGAGGCCAGGACGGTCTCGCGGAAGGCCATGAACGGGAACGCCTCGTTGGACAGGTCCAGCTCGGGGGCGAGCTTCTCGACGACGGCCCGGGACTTCGGGCCCACGACGGCGACGGTGGTGTACTGCTCCGTGACCGAGGTGAAGGTGACGTCGAGCTCCGGCCACTCGGTCTGGGACCACTCCTCGAGCCAGTCCAGGACCTTGGCCGCGCCACCGGTGGTGGTGGTCATGAAGTACCGGTCCTCGTCCAGGCGCAGGGTCACGCCGTCGTCGAAGACCATCCCGTCGGGGGTGCACATGACCCCGTACCGGCCCATGCCGGGCTTGAGCTTCTTGAAGGCGTTGGTGTAGACGCGGTTGAGGAACTCCCCGGCGTCCTTGCCCCGGATCTCGATCTTGCCCAGGGTGGTGGCGTCCATGAACCCCACGGACCCGCGCACGGCCGCGCACTCGCGCAGCACCGCCGTGTCCATGTCCTCCCCGGCCTGCGGGTAGTACCAGGGCCGCTTCCACTGCCCGACGTCCTCGAACAGGGCCCCGTGGGCCACGTGCCAGGGGTGGACCGAGGTCAGCCGCGCCGGGTCGAACAGGTGGCCGAGCCGTCGTCCGGCCAGGGCCGTGAAGGCCACCGGGGTGTAGGGGGCGCGGTAGGTGGTGGTGCCGATCCCGCCGACGTCGGTGCTGTTCAGCGCCGCGGCGATGACGCCGATGGCGTTGACCCCGGAGGTCTTGCCCTGGTCGTTGGCGGTCGAGATGGAGGTGTAGCGCTTGACGTGCTCCACGGACCGCATGCCGGCGCCGGTGGAGCGCAGCACGTCCGCGACCGTCTGGTCGCGCTGGAAGTCGACGAAGTGGCGGCTCCAGCCGGCGGACGCGCCCTCGGGCCCGGGCACCAGCCACAGCGGGCGGACGGGCGAGGACTCGACGCTCTCCGCGTGCGGGGTCTCGGGCTGGGTCTCGAAGCCGGCCCGGCCGGCGGCCTCGGCCCCGGCGAGGGCCCCCTCGGTGAGGCACCACGCCAGGTCGGTGGTGCCGTTGACCGAGCCCGCGGTGTGCTGGTCCCGCACGGGGGCGCCCGGCACGAACGCCGCGAGGCGCTCGTCCCAGGTCAGCTTGCCCTGCCGCTGGCTGTGCAGGTGGACCACCGGGGTCCACCCGCCCGAGACGGCGAGCAGATCCGTGTCCACGGTGGTGGTGGGGCCGGTCAGCGCGCCGGAGCCGTCGATCCCGCCGATCGTCACGGCGCTGATCCGCCCGTGCTCGCCGTCGCCGGCGGTGTCCACCACGGCGCTGCCGGTGATCAGGCGAACCCCGGTGGCGGCGGCGATGTCGGCGGCCCGGCCGTGGAGCTCCGGGCGGGAGTCGACCACGGCCGCGACACGGACCCCGGCGGCGGCGAGGTCGGCCACGAGGTCGTAGGCGGAGTCGTTCGTGGTGGCCACGACCACCGACGTGCCGGCGGCGACGGCGTAGCGGTTGAGGTAGGTGCGCACCGATCCGGCGAGCATGATGCCGGGGCGGTCGTTGTTGGCGAAGACGACCGGCCGCTCGTGCGCGCCGGTGGCGAGCACGATCTGCTGCGCCCGCACGTGCCAGATCCGCTCCCGCGACACGCCGGGACCCGGGGCCTCGGCGAGGTGGCCGGTGCGCCGCTGGACGGCGACGACGTAGTTGGCGTCGTAGTTGCCGAACGCCGTGGTGCGGTGCAGGACAGTGACCTCGGGCTCGGCCTCCAGGGCGGTGAGGGTGCGGGCGACCCAGTCGCGGGCGGGCAGGCCGTCGACGACGTCGTCGCGGCCCGACAGCAGGGAGCCTCCGGCCTCCGGCTGCTCGTCCATGAGGATGACCCGGGCCCCTGACTTCGCGGCCTCCCGGGCCGCGGCCAGCCCGGCGGGGCCGGCGCCGACGACGAGGACGTCGGTGTGCACGTGCTTGTGGTCGTAGACGGCCTCGTCCTTGCGGGGGTCGAGCTGTCCGAGACCGCGCAGGTAGGACGCCTGCAGACCGTCGGTCAGCTCGACCGTGGTGGCCGGGAGCATGGACTCGTCGACGTCGGCCTCCGTGCGCGCGGCGACCTTGACCAGCGCGTTGGGCTCCTCCACCCCGGCGGACACGATCCCGCGCGGACGGCCCAGGTACATCGAGTCGCCGCAGTGGATGCGCCCGGCGGCGAGCAGGGCCGAGGCCAGGGTGTCGCCGGCGTACCCGGTGTGCTCCTGCCCGTCGACGGTGAAGCGCACCGGCGTGGTGCGGTCGATGCTGCCGGGCGCACTCTGCTGCGCCGGCAGGCGGTGGGTCTGCGCGCTCACTTGACGCCTCCGATCTCGGGCTTGGGCTCGTCGATCCTGTAGACGGCCTTGATGTCGTAGGTCACGGTGTCGCGGACGACGTTGAACCAGCGGCGGCAGCCGACGGCGTGGGCCCACCGTTCCGCGATCAGACCCTTGGGGTTGTTGCGGTAGAAGAGGTACTCCGCCCACTCCTTGTCGGAGAGCCGGCTGGGGTCCTCGGGGTAGGGCACGTGCGCCTCCCCGCCGTACTGGTACTCGGTCTCGTCGCGCGGCCCGCAGTTGGGGCACTCGATCAGCAGCATGGTGTTCCGGCCTCCTAGTGGGCCACGGCGGCGGCGCCGTGCTCGTCGATGAGGACCCCGGTCTCGAACCGCTCCAGGGCGAAGGGCTCGTTGAGGGGGTGGGGCTCGTCGTGGGCGATGGTGTGGGCGAAGGAGTAGCCGGCGCCGGGGGTTCCCTTGAACCCGCCGGTCCCCCAGCCGCAGTTGACGTACATCTGGTCCACGGGCGTCTTGGAGACGATCGGGGAGGCGTCCAGGGTGACGTCGACGATGCCGCCCCACGTGCGCAGGACGTGGGCGCGGGCGAAGATCGGGAAGAGCTCCACCGCTGCCGCCATCTGCTCCTCGATGACGTGGAAGGCGCCGCGCTGGCCGTAGCCGTTGTAGGCGTCCACGCCGGCGCCCATGACCAGCTCGCCCTTGTGGGCCTGGGAGACGTAGACGTGCACGTGGTTGGACATCACCACGGTCGGGTGCACGGGCTCGTGCAGCTCCGAGACCAGGGCCTGCAGCGGGTGGGACTGGATCGGCAGCCGGAACCCGGCGAGCTCCGCCAGGACCGAGGAGTGCCCGGCCCCGCAGAGCCCGACCTTGCCGGCGTTGATCCGCCCGCGGGACGTCTCCACGGCCACCACCCGGTCGCCGTCCTTGACGAAGCCGGTGACCTCGCAGTTCTGGATGATGTCCACGCCCATCTCGTCGCACTTGCGGGCGAAGGCCCAGGCCACGTGGTCGTGCTTGGCGATGCCCGCGCGCGGCTGGTAGGTCGCCCCCATCACCGGGTAGCGGATGTCGTCCCCGATGTTGATGATCGGGCACAGCTCCTTGACCTGCTCCGGGCTGATCCACTCCGCGTCGATGCCGTTGAGCTTGTTCGCGTTGACCCGGCGCACCGACTCGCGGACGTCCCCCAGGGTGTGCGCCAGGTTCATCACGCCGCGCTGGGAGAACAGGAAGTCGTACTCCAGCTCCTCGGGCAGGATCTCCCAGAGCTTCAGGGAGTGCTCGTACATCGCCGCGGACTCGTCCCACAGGTAGTTGGAGCGGATGATCGTGGTGTTGCGGGCCATGTTCCCGCCGGCCAGCCAGCCCCGCTCCAGCACGGCGATGTTGGTCATGCCGTGGT
The DNA here is from genome assembly GCF_000349605.1 of Kocuria sp. UCD-OTCP. Taxonomy (NCBI): domain Bacteria; kingdom Bacillati; phylum Actinomycetota; class Actinomycetes; order Micrococcales; family Micrococcaceae; genus Kocuria; species Kocuria sp. UCD-OTCP. The sequence continues at coordinate 6,520 of NZ_AOSQ01000025.1, read as the reverse complement.
TCTTGGCCAGGTAGTAGGCGGTCGCCAGCCCGTGTCCGCCGCCGCCGACGATCACGGCGTCGTAGGAGGACTTCGGGTCCGGGTTGCGCCACAGGAAGTCCGGGTGCTCCGGCAGCAGGTCGGCCATCAGAAGGCTCCGTTCAGGGCGGGGGCGGACAGGTTCGGGTAGAGCGGGAACCGCTCGGCCAGGGCGGTCACGCGATCGCGCAGCTGCTCGACGAGCTCGTCGGTCAGCTCCTGGATCAGCGCCTGGGCGATGATGTCGGCCACCTCCGTGAACTCCTCGGCCCCGAAGCCGCGGGTGGCCAGGGCCGGGGTGCCGATCCGCAGACCGGAGGAGACCATCGGCGGGCGGGGGTCGAAGGGCACGGCGTTGCGGTTGACCGTGATCCCGATGCGGTGCAGCCGGTCCTCGCCCTGCTGTCCGTCGAGCTCGGAGTTCCGCAGGTCCACCAGCACCAGGTGCACGTCGGTGCCGCCGCTGACCAGGTTGATCCCGGTGGCCATGACGTCCGGGGACAGCAGCCGGGTGGCCAGGATCTTCGCGCCCTCCAGGGTGCGCACCTGGCGGTCGGTGAACTCCTCGGCCGCGGCGTGCTTGAAGGCCACGGCCTTGGCGGCGATCACGTGCTCCAAGGGGCCGCCCTGCTGACCGGGGAAGACCGCGGAGTTGATCTTCTTCGCGTGCTCCTGCTTGCACAGGATCACCCCGCCGCGCGGGCCGCCGAGCGTCTTGTGCGTCGTGGAGGTCACCACGTCGGCGTGGGGCACCGGGTTGGGGTGCAGCCCGGCGGCGACGAGCCCGGCGAAGTGCGCCATGTCGACCATCAGGTACGCCCCGACCTCGTCGGCGATCGCGCGGAACGCGGCGAAGTCCAGCTGCCTCGTGTAGGCGGACCAGCCGGCGATGATGAGCTGCGGGCGGTGCTCGCGGGCGAGCCGGGCGACCTCGTCCATGTCGACCCGGTGGTCGTCCTCGGAGACCCCGTAGGCGGCGACCTGGTAGAGCTTGCCGGAGAAGTTGAGCTTCATCCCGTGCGTCAGGTGCCCGCCGTGGGCGAGGTCCAGACCCAGGATGGTGTCGCCGGGCTGGAGCAGCGCGGACATGGCCGCGGCGTTGGCCTGCGCCCCGGAGTGCGGCTGGACGTTGGCGTGCTCGGCGCCGAACAGGGCCTTGAGGCGGTCGATCGCCAGCTGCTCGATCACGTCCACGTGCTCGCAGCCGCCGTAGTAGCGCCGGCCGGGGTAGCCCTCGGCGTACTTGTTCGTGAGCACCGAGCCCTGGGCCTCCATGACCGCCGAGGGCGCGAAGTTCTCGGAGGCGATCATCTCCAGCGTGGACTGCTGGCGCCGCAGCTCGGCGTCGACGGCCGCGGCGACCTCGGGGTCGCTCTCGGCCAGCGGCTGGTACAGGGAGTGGTCCTCGTGCACGGTCATGTGCCCTCCTGGGAAGTTTTCTGTGTGCAACTGATATATCAGTTGTTCAGGCCTAGTATGTGACGAGGGGCACGGCGGGTCAAGCATGACGTCCCGCCCCGTCGTCATCCGGCGCTCGGGCCCCGTCACACACGCCGCAGGAAGGGCCCGCATGCTGCAGCACACCGACGAGACCGCGGCGGGCGGCCGGTCCCTGGCCGACCAGGCCTTCCTCCGGCTGCAGGACCGGTTGATCCTGCTCGACATCCCGCCCGGCAGCCCGCTCAACGAGGCCCGCCTGAGCGAGGACCTGGGCGTGGGGCGCACTCCGCTGCGCGAGGCGCTCAAGCGGCTGGAGTCCGAGCACCTCGTGGTGACCTATCCGCGCCGGGGGACGTTCGCGACCACGGTGGACATCACGGCCCTGTCCGAGATCTCCCAGGTGCGCGAGGTGCTGGAGCCGCTGGCGGCCCGTCTGGCCGCCGCGCGGCGCGGGGGTGCCGCCCGCGAACGGCTGGAGCGGCTGCGGGAGCAGCTCGAGGAGCCGGCCGCCGAGGACCGCGAGGACACCCTCCGCTGGGACGTGGCCATCCACCGGGCCGTGTACGCCGCCGCCGGCAACGCGCACCTGGAGACGACCCTGACGCGCTACGGCAACCTCGCCACCCGCATCTGGTGCGTGGCCGCCGACCGGATCCCGCAGCTGCAGGAGCACATCTCCGTGCACACGGCCCTGCTCACCGCGGTGCTGGAGGGCAGGGGTGACGAGGCCGCCACGATCATGCTCGAGCACATCCGCGACTTCGAGGAGCAGGTGCGGCGGGTCCTCTGAGCGGCCAATTGTTGCGCTGATCACAACTTCGATGCGTCGCCGCCGCACCACGGGCGGCTGAATGTCTCCCGGTGTGACCGGGTTTAACCTCGCAGTAACACGAATTAACGTCACGGCCATTGACGGTGAGCTGGATCACTCCCTACATTGAGGCAACGCTGTTGCATTGACAGCAACGCACTTGCGCCAAGAGGCACTCCTCTTCCCCGGCTCCCAGGCCGTTCGGCACGGATCCGCTCCGTGCCACCAGGAGCACCCACGAAAGGACGACCATGACCACCTCGCCCATCACCGCCCCCGCTGCCTCCGTCGCCGAGCTCGAGCGCCTGAAGACCCTGCACAACGGGCAGAAGGAGCAGCTGACCTTCTCCGACGCCGAGTTCGAGCGCCGGCTGGACGGCCTGCGGCGGATCATGGCGGAGCAGCAGCTCGACGCCGTCATCCTCACCAGCTACCACGGCATCAAGTACTACTCGGACTTCCTCTACACCACGTTCGGGCGCAACTACGCCCTCGTCGTCACCGCCGACGACTCCGTCACGGTCACCGCCAACATCGACGCCGGCATGCCGTGGCGCACCAGCTACGGCGACAACATCGTCTACACCGACTGGCGGCGCGACAACTTCTACTACGGCCTCCAGGAGGCCCTGCGCCGGCGCGGTGTGCAGGCCCGGCGGATCGGCGTCGAGGACGACGCCCTGCCGCTGCTGACCCGCCGGCGCATCCAGGCCGCGTTCGAGGGCGCGGAGCTCACCGACGTCTCCCAGGACGCCATGCGCCAGCGCATGCTCAAGTCCGCCGAGGAGATCGAGGTCATCAAGCACGGCGCGCGCATCGGCGACCTGGGCGGGGAGGCCATCCGCGCGGCGATCCGCGAGGGCATCACCGAGTACGAGGTCGCACTGGCCGGCACCGAGGCCATGGTCCACGAGATCGCCCGCACCTTCCCGCACCGGGAGGTCCGCGACACCTGGGTGTGGTTCCAGTCCGGGATCAACACCGACGGCGCCCACAACTGGGCCACCACCCGCAAGCTGCAGCGCGGAGACATCCTGTCCCTGAACTGCTTCCCGATGACGTCGGGCTACTACACCGCCCTGGAGCGCACCCTGTTCCTCGGCGAGCCGGACGCCCGCTCGCGCGAGCTGTGGGAGATCAACGTCGAGGTCCACGAGCGCGGCCTCGAGCTGATCAAGCCGGGCGCGGTGTGCAAGGACATCGCCGCGGAGCTCAACGAGATCTTCATCTCCCACGGCCTGCTCGCCAACCGCACCTTCGGCTACGGCCACTCCTTCGGCGTGCTCTCCCACTACTACGGCCGCGAGGCCGGCCTGGAGCTGCGCGAGGACATCGACACCGTGCTGGAGCCGGGCATGGTCGTGTCCATGGAGCCGATGATCACGGTCCCGGAAGGCGAGCCGGGCGCCGGGGGCTACCGCGAGCACGACATCCTCGTCGTCGGCGAGGACGGCGCGGAGAACATCACCAAGTTCCCGTACGGCCCCGAGCACAACATCGTGTCCGCCTAGGCGCGGAACGACGACGACGGCGGCGGCGCCCCGGTGCGCCGCCGCCGTCCTCCCCGGCAGCTCCTCTGCCGCAGCCGCACCCCGCGGCACCGCCACATCCACTGCACGGAAGGACCACGGTGGTCACCACCCGTTCGCTCGAAGACCTCGACGCCCACAGCTACCAGGAGTACGTGGCCACCGGTCAGGGGCTGGTGCTCATCCCCACCGGGGCCACGGAGCAGCACGGTCCGCACATGCCGCTGGGCGTGGACGCCATGCTCTCCCGCGCCATCTGCGCCGCCGCGGCGGAGGACCTCGACGCCCTGGTGGCGCCGGCCTTCTGCTACGGCTACAAGTCCCAGCCCCGCTCCGGGGGCGGCAACCACCGCGCCGGCACCACCAGTCTCTCGGCCCAGGCCCTCATCGCACAGACGAAGGACGTGGTGCTGGAGTTCTTCCGCCACGGCGTCCGCCGGATCGCGGTGGTCAACGGCCACTTCGAGAACTACCAGTTCCTCTACGAAGGACTCGACCTCGCGGTGCGCGAGGCCCGGGCCGGCGGCCTCGACGACAGCCGGGCCCTGCTGCTCTCGTACTGGGACTTCGTCGACGAGCAGACCCTGGCGGCCGTCTTCCCCGACGGCTTCCTCGGCTGGGACATCGAGCACGGAGGCGTCCTCGAGACCTCGCTGATGCTCCACCTGCACCCCGAGAAGGTCGACATGTCCCGGGCCCCCGACCATCCCCCCGCTGACCTGGCCCCCTACGACGTTTTCCCCGAGGACCCCGCTCGCACCCCGAGCTCCGGGTGCCTCTCCTCTCCAGCAGGCGCGACCGCCCAGCGCGGCGAACTGCTGCTCTCCACCGTCCGCACCGGCATCGTCCGGGCGGTCACCAGCGAGTTCGGGAAGTGAGAAACACATGAAGAAGTCACACGCCTCCGCGGCGGCCGCCACCGAGGCCGTGACCGTGCCGCGGTTCCGGGGGCGGCACCTGCCCGCCCTGGACCGGCTCGTCATCACGGTCCTCCCGCCCCTGCTCATCATCGCCGTGCTGGTGGTGGTGACCATGGACCCGGGCGGCGCCGCCGAGGCCATCTCCACGGCGCGCACCTTCGTGACCGGGAACTTCACGTGGCTGTTCATCCTGTACTCGCTCGTGGCGGTCGCCGTGTGCGTGTGGCTGGTCGTCAGCCGCGTCGGCTCGATCCGCCTCGGCGGCCCGGACGCCCGCCCGGAGCACGGCAAGTTCGCCTGGTACTCGATGCTCTTCGCCTGCGGACAGGGCATCGGCCTCATCTTCTGGTCGGTCGCCGAGCCCATCCTGCTCCGGGACGACAACCCCGTCGTGCCCGCGGGACAGGACGGCGCGGCCGAGGGCGCCATGGTGTGGTCCTACTTCCACTGGGGCCTGACGGCCTGGGCCATGTACTGCGTGGTGGCCGTCTGCCTCGCCTACTCCCACCACAACCTCGGCAAGACCCTCACCTTCCGCGAGGCCACGGTCGACATCCTGCCGAAGTGGTCGCAGCGCGGGGCCGGCGTGGTCGTGGAGCTGCTGGCCATCATCGCCACCGTCCTGGGCCTGGCCACGTCCTTCGGCTTCGCCGCCATGCAGTTCAGCTCGGGACTCGCGTCCTTCACGGGGCTCTCGCCGAGCTCGGGCGTCTGGCTGCTGGTCATCCTGGGCCTGGGCGGGCTCACCGCCGTCTCCGCGTTCTTCGGCATCAACAAGGGCATGAAGCGGATCAGCGAGCTCAACTCGGTGCTGAGCATCGTGCTGCTCGTGGCCGTGTTCGTCTTCGGCCCCACGATCTTCCTCATCTCCAACATCACGCAGACCTTCGGCTCCTTCTTCACCAACTTCCTCCCGATGAGCTTCTGGACCGACGCGGGGACCGCGGGTCAGGACATCGCCACCTGGCAGGACAGCTGGAACGGCTGGTGGACCGTGTTCATCTGGTGCTGGGTCATCGCCTTCAGCCCGTTCGTCGCCGGCTTCATCGCCCGCATCTCCCGGGGGCGCACCATCCGTGAGTTCGTCATCGGTGTCACGGTGGTCCCCTCCCTGATCGTGATGGCGTGGATCGGCGTGATCGGCTCTGCGGCGCTGCACTACGACGACCGCAGCGACCGCGGCATCTCCGCGGCGGTCGCGGCGGACACGTCCAGCGGACTGTTCGTCATGCTGGAGTCCGTGCCCGTCGTCGGCTCGCTGCTGCTCGTGGTCGCCACCGTGCTCGTCGCCACCTACTACGTCACCTCCCTGGACTCCGGCGCCCACGCCCTGGCCGAGTTCGTCTCCGCGCCGCGGAGGGCCGGGCCCCTCTTCCGCGTGGTGCTCGTGGCCAGCATCGCCGCCGTGGCGGTCACGCTGCTCACGCTCGGCGGCACCGCGGTGGTGGACACGGTGCAGACCGGCACCATCATCGGGGCCTTCCCGTTCTCCTTCGTCATCCTGTTGATGATCGCGAACCTGGTCCGGCGGCTGCTCACCCGCACCCCGGAGACCGAGCGCCTGGAGCGCGAGGTCAACGACCCCTCGCCGGACGCGCCCGGCGGCGAGGACGCCACGGTGGTGGAGCGGGCGGTCCCGCAGCCCCCGGCCCGGCCGGCCGCGGTGCCCGCCGGACGGGAGCCGGTCCCGGACGCGCTCGCGCGGCCGTGATCCCCGCCCGCGGGACGGTGGCCCTGACCGCGGTCGCGGCGTGCCCACCGTCCCGCGGTGCGATTTTCGAAAAATTTTTCTGAAACAAATG
>NZ_AOSQ01000024.1:0-36548 GCF_000349605.1 Kocuria sp. UCD-OTCP | reverse complement strand
GAGAATTTCCATGATCTCCCTGTCAGACTTCTTCATGCGTCCCTCCGGCGGGTGGTGGCTCAAGGTGGTCAGAGACCTCGAGCGAACCCCCGGAGGGACGTCTGCGTGGGGACCGACACGAGCCTGGCCCCGGGGCTGAGAACAGGGAGATCAGCTGTCCGTCAGCAGGGAGGTACGTGTCCGCCTACAGGGAGATTGGCATGTCCGCTAGCATGCCGGTCCGAGGGCGGGCTCCGACGGTCCCGGGCTGGTACCGGTCGCTTGCGGCCGCAGCGTCCCGCCAGGAGGGCGTGGACGCGGTCCTGCGGGCCTCCGGGGCAGCAGACCCGGGAGAATGCGGTTCGCAGGTCCTGTCCCGACAGAACGGCGCTGAGGGCCGTCGGAGGAGTCATGCGGTCATGTCTCAGCTGTGTCCGAGCGCCGACGACGGATCCACAGATGCGACAGGGCCCCGAGAGGAGTGATCCTCTCGGGGCCCTGTCAGGCGTGCTGCCGGCTCAGCGCACGAGCTCCCGGTCCTGGGAACCCGTGGTGAGGGCGTCGGCCTCGTGGTGGTGGTGCGCCGCCTCGAGCTCGGCGGGGGTGACGGGGGCGACACGGTCCTCGAAGAAGAAGCGGCTGATCCGCTCGCGCGTCTTCTCCGTGGCCGTGATCTTGCCCTTGGCGTTCGGCTGGGCCGGCTCGACCTGGTAGTCGGGCATGTTGACCAGACGGTACCGCTTGTACTCGTCGAGGGGCTCGTGCACCTCGATGAACTCACCGTGGGGGAGCTGCTGCACCCGTCCGGTCTCCCGGCCGTGGAGGACGATCTCCCGGTCCTTGCGCTGCAACGCCAGGCAGATCCGGCGGGTGATCATGAAGGCCAGGATCGGGCCCAGGAAGTACAGGGCGCGCAGCCAGTACAGGACGTCGTTGACGGCCAGGTTGAAGTGCGTGGCGATGAGGTCGCCGCTGGCCGCGATGAGCATGATCGTGTAGAACGTCACGCCGGCGGCGCCCATGGCGGTCCGGAACGGAGCGTTCCGGGGACGGTCGAGGATGTGGTGCTCCCGGTCGTCCTTCGTGACCCAGCGCTCGATCCAGGGCCACGCGGCCATGAGCCCGAAGAGCACCGCGAGCGGCGCCATCGGCAGCAGCACGTTCATCGGGATCGACATGCCCCAGAACGTCCACTCCCAGTTGAACGGCCAGGTGCCGGGCATGAGGCGCACGGCGCCGTCGGTGAAGCCCATGTACCAGTCGGGCTGGGAACCGGCCTGCACCGGGGAGGGATCGTACGGACCGTAGTTCCAGATCGCGTTGATGGTGGTGGTGCCCGCCATCAGGGCCATGATGCCGAACACGATGAAGAAGAACCCACCGGCCTTCGCCGCGTAGATCGGTCCCACGGGGAAGCCGACGACGTTGTTCTCGGTGCGGCCCGGGCCGGGGAACTGGGTGTGCTTGTGCACCACAACCATGAACAGGTGGACGACGATCAGCATCAGGATGATCGCCGGGATCACGAGCACGTGGAGGATGTAGAGGCGCGCGATGATGTCGTGGCCGGGGAACTCGCCGCCGAACAGGAACATCGACAGGTAGGCGCCCACGATGGGGAGTGCCTTCAGGATCGCGTCGGCGATGCGCAGACCGTTGCCGGAGAGCACGTCGTCGGGGAGCGAGTAGCCGGTGAAGCCGGCGACGATCGCGAGCAGGAAGAGCGCGACGCCGACGAGCCAGTTGAGCTCGCGCGGGCGGCGGAAGGCCCCCGTGAAGAACACGCGCAGCATGTGCACGGACACGGCGGCGGCGAAGACCAGCGCGGACCAGTGGTGGATCTGGCGCAGGAAGAGACCGCCGCGGATGTCGAACGAGATGTCGAGCGAGGAGGCGTAGGCCGCGGACATCTCGACGCCCTGCATCGGGACGTAGGAGCCCTCGTACTCCAGGGCCGCCATCGACGGCTCGAACCACAGGGCCAGGAACGTGCCGGAGAGCAGCAGGATGACGAAGGTGTACAGCGCCACCTCGCCGAACATGAAGGACCAGTGGTCCGGGAAGATCTTCCGGCCGAACTCCTTGACGATCGGCGACATGCCGACACGGGTGTCGACGAAGTTCGCGATCCGGCCGGTGCCCGTCTGGGGCTTGTACTCGTAATCAGTGGACGTGGACATCAGTTCGCCTCACCCTGCATCTCCTCGACATGGGTACCGCGCTGCGAGTAGGTCGGACCGACCGGCTCCTGGAAGTCGCTGCGGGCCACGAGGTAGCCCTCGTCGTCCACAGTGATCGGCAGCTGGGGAAGGGGCCGGGCAGCCGGCCCGAAGATGACCTCGCACTCGTTCGCGAGGTCGAACGTGGACTGGTGGCACGGGCACAGCAGGTGGTGGGTCTGCTGCTCGTAGAGCGCGACCGGGCAGCCGACGTGGGTGCAGACCTTCGAGTAGGCGAAGATGCCGTCGACGTTCCAGTCGGCCCGCTCGGGCGAGACGTTGACGGTGTCCGGGTCGAGGCGCATGAGCAGCACCACGGCCTTGGCCTTCTCGTCGAGATAGCCCTCGTTGTGCCCGATGGCGCTCAGGTTCTCGGGGACCACGTGGAACGTGGAGCCGAGGGTGACGTCCGAGGCCTTGATGGGCGTGCCGGAGGGATCGCGCACCAGACGGATCCCCTCGTCCCAGATGGTCTCCTTGAGGACGTCCAGATCGGTCGGGCCGAGGTCCCGCAGCATGCCGACGAACGGCAGGGGAGCGAGCACGGCCGCGCCGATGAGGGTGTTGCGCAGCAGCGGCCGGCGCTTGATCCCGGACTCGTCGTAGATCGTGGTCAGGATGCTCTGCGCCTCGGCGCGCTGCTCCTCCGTGCGCACCGCGTGCCGGTTCTCCACCAGCTCGTGGTCGGGCATGAGCGTGCGGGCCCAGTGGACCACGCCGAGACCGATGCCGAACATGCCCAGGGCGACGCCGAGGCCGAGCAGCAGGTTCTGCAGCTGGAGGGCCTGCGTGGGCGCGGTGTTCGTGACGTCGTAGATGGGTCCGTCGACGCGGACGCCGAAGTACCCGACGAAGAACAGGATCGATCCGAGGATCGAGATCAGGAACAGCAGGACGACCTGCCGTTCGGCGCGCTTGGCGGCCGTGGAGTCGATGTCCGTCAGGCGCGGGCGGTGCGGGGGCAGTCCGGGGTCGGGGAAACGCTCCATTGCCGTGGTGCCCGTGGTGGCAACGGTTCCCGACTGGTGGGGAGTGCCGTCACTGTGGCTTCCCATGTGGTCCCTCATTCTTCTCTTGGTGCAGTTGATCGTAGCTTCGGGGTCCGACATCCGCTGCCGGCACGGCCCGTCAGGCGGAGCGCGAGGTGAGCCAGACGGTGAACCCGATGATGACGGCGAGCCCGATGGTCCAGACGAACAGGCCCTCCGACACCGGGCCGAGGGCGCCGAGCCCGAAGCCGCCGGGGTTGGGGTTGTCCTCGAGGGTCTTCAGGTAGGTGATGACGTCCCGCTTCTCCTCGGGGGTGATGTTCGCGTCGTTGAACACCGGCATGTTCTGCGGGCCGGTCTGCATGGCCTCGTAGATGTGCTTCTCCTCGACGTCCATCACCGAGGGGGCGTACTTGCCGCGGGTCAGCGCACCGCCGGCACCGGCGGCGTTGTGGCACATGGCGCAGTTCGCGAGGAACACCTTCGCACCGTTGGCGGCGTTGCCCTGGGAGACGTCCAGGTACTGCTCCTCGGGGATGCCCGGGCCGGCGCCGAGGGTCGCCACGTAGGCGGCGAACTGACGGACCTGCTCGTCGTTGAACTGGACCGCCTTCTGCTCGGCCTGGGGACCGTTGGCCTGCATGGGCATGCGGCCGGTGCCGACCTGGAAGTCGACGGCGGCCGCACCGACGCCGACGAGCGACGGGCCGGAGGGGGTCCCGGCGCCGTCGAGGCCGTGGCAGGTGGAGCAGTTCGCGACGAACAGCTTCTCGCCCTCCTCGATGTCCTGTGCGGTGTAGGACTCGGTCTGGGCCTTGGCCTCGTTGGTGGTGGTGGCGACTGCGTAGAGCCCACCGCTGAGGAGCAGGGCCAGGACCATCAGGACCAGGACGGCCAGAGGGTGGCGTCGCTGCTGCGAAAGTGCCTTCACGTCAAACGTTCCTTTAACTCGGTGTTGGTTTGCTTGGTGCGTCCTCCGGACCGCGTGGCCTACTTGAGGAAATAGATCACGAGGAACAGCACGATCCAGACGACGTCCACGAAGTGCCAGTAGTAGGACACGACGATCGCCGAGGTGGCCTCGAAGTGCCCGAAGCGCTTGGCGATGAAGGCACGCCCCATGATGAACAGGAACGCGATGAGACCGCCCGTCACGTGCAGGGCGTGGAAGCCCGTGGTGATGTAGAAGGCGGAGCCGTAGGAGTTGGCCGGGATGCTGATGCCGTGGGCGACCAGCTCGGCGTACTCGAAGGACTGCACCGCCACGAAGATCGCGCCCATGATGAAGGTCAGGGCGAACCACTCGACCATGCCCCAGCGCGTGACCTGGAAGATCCCGCCGGCCCTACGGGGCTGGAGGCGCTCGGCGGCGAAGACGCCGAACTGGCAGGTCACCGAGCTCAGCACCAGGACGATGGTGTTGGCGAGCGCAAGCCAGACGTTCAGCTTGGCGGTCTCCTCGGCCCAGAGCTCCGGTGCGGTGGAGCGCAGGGTGAAGTACATGGCAAAGAGGCCGGCGAAGAACATCAGCTCGGAAGCGAGCCACACGATGGTGCCCACTGAGGTGAGGTTGGGTCGGTTGATCGACCCGCCTACCGGCTTGGCTGGGGTATGGGTTGCAGTCGTCACAGAGACATTATGTCGCCAAAACTCCCGGTGGACCAACCAGGGTCGGGGTCGGGCGGTTCGCGTGTCCGGGCGCCGAGGGCCCCCGCAGACGAGGCGCGCCGTCTCCTCGCGCTTCCGAGCGCGGGAGGCCGGGGATCCGGGGGCCTCCGGGACCTCGATGTGATCCGTGTCACAAGTCCTCGGCGAGGGACATCCCACGCCCGGGAGCCCGTTCGGGCCGGTCCGGCGGCGGGCGATACGATCGGGGGCGTGAACACGACGACACCGACGACCGCCGCGCACTTCGAGTGGCCGGACCTGATCACCGCCCTGATCTCCGGCACCGACCTGACCCGCGACCAGGCCTACTGGGCCATGGACACGATCATGTCGGGCGAGGTGTCCGACGTCGTCATCGCCGGTTTCCTCGTGGCCCTGCGGGCGAAGGGGGAGACGGTCGAGGAGCTGACCGGGCTGGCCGACGCCATGGTGGGCAACGCCCGGCCGGTCGACATCCCCGGCCCGGCCCTGGACATCGTCGGGACCGGCGGCGACCGGCTCTCCAGCGTCAACATCTCCACGATGTCCGCCCTCGTGTGCGCGGGCGCCGGGGCGAAGGTCGTCAAGCACGGCAACCGCGCGTCGTCCTCGAAGTCCGGCTCCGCCGACGTCCTGGAGGCGCTCGGGGTGCGGCTGGACCTGCCGGTCGAGATGGTGGAGTCCGCGGCCCAGCACGTGGGCATCACGTTCCTCTTCGCCCAGACCTTCCACCCGTCGATGCGCTTCGCCGCGGCGGCCCGGGCGCAGCTGCGCGTGGCCACCGCCTTCAACTTCCTGGGGCCGATCACGAACCCGGCGCGGGTCGAGGCCTCGGCCGTCGGCGTGGCCGACCGCTCGCTGGCGCCGCTGATCGCGGGCGTCTTCGCGGCCCGCGGCGACCGGGCCCTCGTCTTCCGGGGCGGCGACGGCCTCGACGAGCTCACCGTGACGGCGCCCTCCGAGGTCTGGGAGGTCCGGGACGGGCGGGTCGACCACCACGACCTCGAGCCGCTCGACCTCGGCATGCCCCGGGCCACGATCGAGGACCTCCGGGGTCAGGACGCCCGGTACAACGCGGGCGTGGTCGAGCGGGTCCTGGCGGGGGAGAAGGGGCACGTGCGCAACGCCGTGCTGCTCAACTCCGCCGCCGGCCTCGTGGCCTTCGACACCGGTGCCGAGGGGTCCTTCCAGGACCGGATGGCCGCGGCGGTGCGGCGCGCGGAGGAGTCGGTGGACAGCGGCGCGGCCCGCGCCGTCCTGGACCGCTGGATCGCCCACACCGCGCACTGAGGCGCCGCGCCGGCGGAGGGCCGACGACGACGGAGGCCGGCGGGGCGTTCCCCTGCCGGCCTCCTGCTGTCCGTGCGCCCGACCGCCGCGCGGGCTCCGGCCCGGCGGCACGAGGCCGGGCGGCCGGTGCCCGTCAGTCGATGCCGAGCGAGAAGGCCGCCTCCAGGTCGTGCTTGCTGTAGGTCCGGAACGCGATGTTGGTGTTCGTGCCCACGACGCCCTCGACCTTGGAGAGCCGGTCGGCGATGACGTCCGCGAGGTCCTCGTGCCGGTGCACGCGCACCATCGCGATGAGGTCCCAGTCGCCGGTCACGGAGTACACCTCGCTGATGCCGGGGATGTCGGAGATCTGCTCGGCGACCTCGGGGATCCGGTCGGCGGAGGTCTTGATGAGGACGATGGCGGTGAGCATGGAGCACCTTTCGCGGAGCGGGGCCGGCAGGACCGGCGGGACGGAGGGGTCAGCGCGGGCGGCGGGAGCGGACCGCCCGGAGCCCCGAGACCAGGGCACGGGGGCCCAGCAGGAAGACGCCGAGCACCGCGAGCGTGACGAGGACGAAGCTCGGTGCCGTGCCCTCGCCGACGAGCAGGCGCAGGCCCATGCCCACGGCCACGGTCGTCGACCACAGCGCGACGCCCCGCGGCCAGACTGCGAACGGGGCGCGGTGCACCCGCCACCCGATCCAGCCCAGCAGGAGCCCGGCCAGGAACGGCCACGCCGTGATGAGGAGGCCGGCGGCGTCCAGGGCGTGGGTGCTGCGGCCCAGGCCGGCGAACAGCAGGACGAGCAGCACGTCCACGGTCAGCGCCGCGGCCCAGGGGCCGGGGTGCGTGGTGCGTTCCTCGGGGCGGGCGGTGAGGAGGGCGGACGTGTGCATGCTGGCAGTCTAGTGCGGTGTCCGCGGGTCGCGATCCGGGACTCCCGAAGCCTCAGGTGCACCTTGAGAGTTGAGGGCTGAGGGCGAAAAAAGTCTCAACCTTACACCAGGGGTCGATGGTCCGGGCCCGGGGGCCAGGGAGGGCCGCCGGGCCGCCTCGGGTGCCGGACTCGTGACGGAATGCGGGACGGCGGGGTGGTTGAGGAGTACCACATCCTCGTGCGGCGCGGCGTCCCGGTGGAGCGGTCGGTGCGACGAGCGGCGGAGGTGTGTGCGACAGGGGATGCTCGGGAGTGGTACATAGCGGGTGGAACGGGCCGGAGGGGAGCCTTCGCTCCACGCTACTTTACATAATGTCGATTATCGGCGCTTTGCGGAGCAGGCTGTCCGGGGGGCAGCGCTCAGCATCCGTGTCCGCGCACGCCGTCGTTCCGGCTGTTCCGGTGAGCTCCGGACGCTCGGCTCTTCCGTGACGACACGACCCCGTCCTGCAGCGCGGATTCATCACGCGGCTCCGGGGCCGGCAGGAGCGACCCGCCGTGAGATCCCGGACGACGACGGGCCGGTGGGCCGTGGGCCTCTCCGCCGCCGGGCTCGTGCTGGGCTCGGTCGCGCCCGTCCTGACAGTCGTCCGACAGGACACTGGCACCGAGCCCGCGCTCGTCGTCGTCGCGCCGATGCTCGCAGCACCGTTACGACACGGCGGACCGGCCGTCCCGCTCCGAACAGACCGGCGCCTCTCCCCTGTCGACGCCGTCAGCAAGCCGATGTCCTCGTGTTGCGCCGCCCGGCCCTCCTTTTGTGGCCACTTGTGGGGGGATTCCCCCGTCGACCCGGCCTCGGGGGCCGGCCGCCGATACGCTCGCCGTGGCCGACCTGAATTCGCGTCGGCAAATTCTTGGTTCAAGGGGAGGACATCCGTGGGACGACGGAACACTGTGATCGTGACGGACGGCCGGGGGCGCCGGCTGGTGACCTCCGTGCTGGCCCTGTCGGTGCTGGCCCTGGCCGGCTGCGGACAGGACGACGCCTCGGACGCGCCCCCCGCGACCGCCTCCGGATCGGTCGCCCTCTCCCCCTCGCACGGCGGCCTGCAGGGCGGGAACCTGGTCCTGGCGGACACCGGCGGGGGCACCGACGGCCCGGTCACCGTCCGCTTCGGCGAGACGGAGGTGGAGTGCGAGTTCGACGACCGCTCCGCGCGCCACGCCTGCGTGGCCCCGGCCCGCGGGACCCCGGGCACGGTGGAGGTCTCCTTCGCCTCCGGCGGGAGCGACGTCGGGGAGAAGACCGCCTACACCTACACGACGCAGGGCACGCAGGACATCCCCCTCCTCACGGTCAACACGGAGACCGTGCGCAGCAACGCCGAGGCGATCCGGGCCGACTTCCCGTCGAACGTCCAGCTCGGCGCCGTGCTCAAGAACGGCGAGCCCGTGGACGTGTTCGGCAAGGTCATCGAGGACGCCGCCGAGGTCGACTACATCTTCGTGCCGAAGCTCGACGACGCCATCGCCCTGCGCGAGGCCGGCGTCGAGGCCAAGATCGCGGTGCTCTACGTCGCCCAGATCGAGGACATCCCGCTGCTGATGCACTACGACGTGGAGGTCGCCGCCACGGACCCCGCCTGGGTCGAGGCGGCGGAACAGGTGCTGTCCACCACGGGAGGGACGCTGAAGGTCCACCTGTGGGTCGACACGGGAATGGGGCGCGAGGGCGTCGTGCCCGAGGAGGCGCTCCCCCTGGCCCGAGCCGTCGAGGACGCCCCGCACCTGGAGCTCGCCGGCATCGCCACGCACTTCTCCACCGTCACGGCGGAGGACAAGGACGCCATCGAGCGCAACGACACGGCCAACACCACGGTGGCCCAGAAGAACCGCTTCGACGGTGCGGTGGCCGCGATCCGGGACGCCGGCCTCGGGCAGGACGCCCTGATCCACGCGGGGGCCAGCGACGTGCTGGACCAGGAGATCGACTCCCTCTACTACGACCTGCTGCGGGTCGGCGGCATGTTCTTCGCCAGCAGCCCGCCGGAGACGACCCTCTACTCCTGGACCACGGAGCTGAGCCAGGTCAAGACGCTCCCCGCGGGCTGGTGCATCGACTACGGGTGCACCGAGCCGACCACCGAGCCCAAGAAGGTGGGTCTCGTCAACCACATCCCGTCCCGGGAGAACGAGCTGACCTACACGGTCGGCGGCAAGCAGGTCCCGGTGCTGCTCGACCACGGCACGGTCCTGACCCTCGACCTGTCCGAGGTGCCGGAGGCGGCCGCCGGGGACGAGGTGGCCATCGACTTCAGCGCGGAGGCCTTCCACCTGCTCGACGCCACAGCACCGCTGCCGGTGACGACCACCGGCGGGTGACCGGCGCCGTTCAGGACCGACCGGCCGGGTCCTCGACGTCGTGGTCCAGCACGAGGTCGGCGTGGAAGTCCCGCGCCAGCTCCCGGGCGCGGGCGGCCCGGCGCGCGGAGGCCTCCGGCCCGACGGTGAGGTCCACGTAGACGACGGGCCGGCCGCAGGACTCCTCGAGCCGGGCCCGCAGCACCTCCGCCCGGTCGTCGCCGGGCGCGCAGCGGCCCGTGCCGAGCAGGACGAACGCGCGCTCGAAGTCGGGCTCGGCGGGAACGCCCCGCGCGATCAGGGCGGGCAGCCGGGACTGCAGCGCGGAGAGGCCGACCACGGCGGTCGCCGTCCCGGCGAGCCAGGCGCCGGCGGCGGAGACCGCCACCGAGGTGATGAGTTTCATGGATCTCCTCCTCCCGCGTGCCGGGGTCTGTGGGGCGGACCGGCACCGGGCCGGACCGACGGACGGCGGCGTCCCGCGGTCCCGGGAGAGTCCGGCGCGACCACCGTAGAGATCCCAACGCCCCCGGAACAGCGCCTATTCCGGGGACCCCGGCCGCGGCCCTGCCGCCACGCCGCTCCAGCGTCCTGTCAGGCCCGTGGGGCAGAATGGGTCCAAGGCGAGGGTGCCCTCGCGGACGCGGATTCGGAAGGCCGGGGACGGACATGTGGGAGTGGCTGGTCGAGAACTCGTGGGTCCTGTGGCTGATCGTCGTGATCGCTCTGGCCGCCGTCGAGATGCTCACCCTGGACTTCCTCTTCCTGATGATGTCCGCCGCCGCGCTGCTGGCGTTCGGGGTGAGCTGGGTGACGGACAACTTCGTGCTCCAGGTGGTGACGTTCGCCCTCGCCTCGGTGCTGCTCATCTTCGCGGTGCGGCCGGTGGCCCTGCGCCGCCTCAACCGGTCCACGCCCGGGACCGCGTCCAACGCCGCCCGGCTCATCGGCCTCCCGTGCCAGGTCCTGGACCCCGTGACCGGCCGCAGCGGGCTGGTGCGCCTGGAGGGCGACACCTGGAGCGCCCGCTCCGTCACCGGCGAGCAGCTGCCCCCCGGCACCGACGTCTTCGTCCACGACATCGAGGGCGCCACCGTCCTCGTGGCCCCGTACCCCGCGCCGGCCGCCGACGGCGGGCCGGCGCCGCGCCCGTCCTTCTGACCCCCAAGACCGCACCGGCCCGGCGGGAACGCCGCCCGGAGCGGCACCACCGAGAGAGGCACCCGTGGACCTAGCCGTCATCGTCCTGCTCGCCATCCTGGTCGTCCTGGTCTTCATCATCCTGCTGAGGTCGGTGCGGATCATCCCGCAGGCCCGGGCCGGGATCGTCGAGCGACTCGGCAAGTACCAGAGCACCCTCACCCCCGGTCTGCACTTCCTCATCCCGTTCGTGGACCGTCTCCTGCCCCTCATCGACCTGCGCGAGCAGGTCCAGTCCTTCCCGGCGCAGTCCGTGATCACGGAGGACAACCTCGTGGTCGGCATCGACACGGTCGTCTACTTCCAGGTCATGGATCCGCGTGCCGCCACCTACGAGATCGTCGACTACATCCAGGCCGCCGACCAGCTGACGTCGGCGACCCTGCGCAACGTGGTGGGCGGTCTGAACCTCGAGGAGGCGCTGACCTCCCGCGACAAGATCAACGCCGAGCTGCGCGGGGTCCTGGACTCCACCACGGGGCGCTGGGGCATCCGCGTGTCGCGGGTGGACATCAAGGAGATCACTCCCCCGCCGTCCATCCAGGACTCGATGGAGAAGCAGATGCGCGCCGAGCGGGAGCGCCGCGCGGTGATTCTCACGGCCGAGGGCGACAAGCAGTCGCGGATCCTCATGGCCGAGGGCCAGCGGCAGGCGGCCATCCTGTCCGCGGAGGGCGAGGCGAAGGCCGCGATCCTGCGCGCGGACGGCGAGGCCCAGGCCATCCGGAAGGTCTTCGACTCGATCCACCGGGCCCGGCCGACCCAGAAGCTGCTGGCCTACCAGTACATCCAGACCCTGCCCAAGGTCGCCGAGGGCAGCGCCAACAAGGTGTGGATGATCCCCGCCGAGCTCGGCGACGCCCTGCGGGGCGTGGGCGACTTCCTCTCCAGGCCGGACGAGGACGGCCCGGACCGGACCTGGTCGGACGCGGACGAGATGCCGGAGCCCGAGTCCGCGGACGAGCCCCTCGTGAAGCCGGACGCCGTCCGGGTGACGGAGGAGGACCTGCAGCCCAACCTGGAGCGCACCACCGTCGACCCGGACGAGTTCACCATCCCCCGGCCCTCGACCATCGACCCGGAGGCCCCCGTGCGCCTCGACGACCCGATGCCGCCGCAGGACGGCCCGGCCGCCCGCTGACGCGGCGGACCCGGGCCCCGGGGAACAACCCCGGGAGCCCGTGCGTTGCACCCAGCGGATCCCGGGTCCGTGCGACCCGCCGTCAGCCCGAGCGTGCGCCACTGCCGTGGCCACCGTCAGTTATGGAGGAACCACCACAATGAGCGACCGCAGCCTCAGGGGAATGCGTCTGGGCTCCCAGTCCATGGAGACCGAGGCCGGTGTCGAGCCGGCCCCGCGCCAGCGCGTCGAGTACCGCACCGCGGACGGCGAGAAGGTCACCGTCACCTTCGCGGCGGAGGCCGAGATCCCGCCGGTGTGGGTGTCGAAGACCGGCAAGGAAGCGATCATCGTCAACGGCGAGAAGCCGGTGAACCCCAACGAGAAGCACCAGCGCACGCACTGGGACATGCTCCTGGAGCGGCGCAGCACGGACGAGCTCGAGGAGATCCTGGCCCAGCGCGTCGAGTTCTACCGGGAGAAGCACGCGATCTGATCCTGTCGCCCGGCACATGCGGAGGGCCCCACCCGGTTCGGGTGGGGCCCTCCGCATGTGCCGGGCAGCGCGCCGGTCAGAGGCTCAGCGGCGGGTGAGCTTGCCCGCCAGGGTCCTGGCGCGGGCTGTGAGCCCCCACTGGGCCACGCGCACGACGGCCTCCCGGGTCACGTCCGGGCTCATCTTGGACTCGCCCTCGGCGCGCTCCACGAAGGTGATGGGCACTTCGACGACGCTCAGGCCGGCCCGCTCGGTGCGCCAGCCGAGATCGATCTGGAAGCAGTAGCCCTTGGAGTCGACGGTCTCGAGACCGATCCGTTCGAGGGTCTCGCGGCGGAAGGCGCGGTAGCCGGCGGTGATGTCGTGGATCCGGGAGCCCAGGAGCGTCCGGGCGTAGAGGTTGCCGCCGCGCGAGAGCAGCTGGCGCTGCAGGGGCCAGTTCACGGTGCGCCCGCCGGGGACGTAGCGGGAGCCGATGGCCAGGTCGGCGCCGCGCTCCACGGCGTCCAGCAGCAGCGGGAGCTGCTCGGGCTGGTGGGAGCAGTCGGCGTCCATCTCGACCAGGACGTCGTAGTCCCGGGCCAGGCCCCAGCGGAAGCCGGCGATGTACGCGGCGCCGAGGCCCTCCTTGCTGGTGCGGTGCAGGACGTGGATGTTCCCGTCCGCGGCGGACATCTCGTCGGCGAGACGGCCGGTCCCGTCCGGGCTGTTGTCGTCCACCACCAGCACGTGCCCGTCCGGGACGGCCTGGCGGAGCCGGTCCATCACGGTCGGGAGGGACTCGTATTCGTTGTAGGTGGGGATGACGGTCAGTACGCGCACCGGGTGGTTCCTTTCGAGGTCTGCCTGCCGCACCACAGGGCAGGCTCCCTCGTCTTCGGACCAGTCCGGCCCTGAGGGGATGCCGGCCTGTTTTCTAAGGACGAGCGAGCCCACCCGGCAGCAGTTGCCCAGCCTAACCTGCCCCGCGCCTGCGACCAAGATCCGAACGCCGCGGGGTGGCCGGGCGCCCCGCGGCTCAGAACCCGGCGGAGCGGTACAGCTCGACGCCGTCGAGCACGGTCTGGCGGCACACGGGCAGGGACGCGCCGTCGAGCGCGGGGAGCAGGGGGGTGCGGGCGCGCGGGTCGGTGCTCCAGGCGGAGCCGGTCCCCTCGGCCTGCTGCACCATGAGGGCCTCGACGTCCCACACGGCGAACGTGGCCGGGGTGCCGGGCGCGAGCTGGCCCTGCATGGGGTCGGGGTGCCGGGCGGCCCGCCACGCGCCCCGGGTGGAGGCGAGGAACGCGGCCCGCGCGGAGATCCGCTGGTCCGGGTCGTGGTGCTGGAGGCAGGCGCGGACGGTCTCCCACGGGGACAGCGGCACCACGGGGGCGTCGCTGCCGAGGGCCACCGGGACCCCGGCGCGGTAGAAGGAGGCCATCGGGTTCATCGCGGCCGCCCGGTCGGCCCCGAGGCGCTGCTCGTAGAGCCCGCCCGGTCCGCCCCAGGCGGCGTCGAAGCCCGGTTGCACGGACACGGTCACGGCGTGGTGGGCGAGCCGCTCGATGCCCTCCGGGTCGATCATCTCGGCGTGCTCCAGGCGGTGGCCGGCGCTGTGCAGGGCCCGCTCCCCCACGAGCGCCTCGGCGCGGTCGAGGCCGTCGAGGACGATGTCCATCCCGGCGTCCCCGATGACGTGGAAGCCGCCCTGCAGACCGGCCTCCGTGGTCGCGGCGAGGTGGGCGGCCACGGCCGCGGCGTCCAGGTAGCGGTCCCCCAGGTCGCCGGGGGCGTCGGCGTAGGGGGCGCGCAGCGCGGCGGTGCGGGAGCCCAGGGCGCCGTCGACGCACAGGTCCCCGGCGAGCCCCACGAGCGACTCCCGCCGCTCCACGGGGCGTCCGAGCAGGTCCGCCAGGGCGGTGTCGAACCGCTCCGCCACCGCCAGCGCCTCCTGGGCCGTGGCCACGAGCTCCCCCCGGTAGGGCAGCACGCGAGGAGTGGCGCCCTCGGCGCCGACCCCGTGGTTGGCGAGGGCCGTCAGCCGCACGAGGTCCTCGAAGGGGGCGACCTGCTCGGCGTTGGCCTCGACGAGGGCCACGTAGCCCTGGGCCGCGGCGTGCCGCAGGGCGAGCCGGTGCAGCTCGGCGCGGCGCCCGGCGTCGAAGTCGAGGGCCGCCGCGCGCACCCGGTCGTGGGCCAGGTTCTCCACGCGGCCGTCGCCGAGCCACCCGTCGGTCCCGGCCAGGCCCAGCCGCCGGGCCAGGGACGAGGACACCACCCCGGAGTGGACGTCGATGCGGGTCAGGTAGACCTCGCGCCCGCCGGCGGCCCGGTCGAGCTCCTCCGCCGTCGGCGCCCGGCGCTCCGGCCACACGGACTCGTCCCAGCCGGAGCCCAGGACCGGGCCCGTGCTCGTGCGGGCGGCGCCGGCCACGGCGTCGAGCACCTCGTGCAGGGATCCGGCCGCCGTGAGGTCCAGGGTGGACAGCGCCAGGGCGGTCTCGGTCACGTGCACGTGGGAGTCCACGAACCCCGGGGCCAACAGCCGCCCGTCGAGGTCGACCACGTCCATGGAGGAGTCCTGCAGGGACTGCGCCGCCTCCTCGGAGCCGACCCAGGCCACGCGGGTGCCGTCGACCAGCAGGGCCGTGGCGAACGGGTCCGCGGGGCTGTAGACGGAGCCGTTGCGGTAGAGGACGGGACGGGCGGGGACGGTGGTGCTCACGGGTCTCCTGTTCGGGGGCGGTGGTGCGCGGGGGTCGTGCGGGGCGGTCGTGCCGGTGGACGGGGCGGCGCGGGGCGGGAGGGCGCGGCTCAGTCCTCGAACGCGGAGTGGGCCACCACGCCGCGGCGCACCAGCGCGATCGCGCGCTGGCACTGGGCGCGAGTGCCGGCGTCGAGCAGGTCGATCTTGGCGAGCTGGTCGAGCATGTCGATCACCTGCTTGGCCCAGCGCACGAAGTCGCCGGCGGCGAGCTCCGTGCCGGACAGGGCCGCGCTCAGGGTCGCCCCGCGCGCCCAGAGGTGCATGGCCTCCACGAGCCCGAACTCCGGCTCCGCGGTGGCCGGGAGGTGGTGCTCCTGCTCGCGGTCGGTGAGCAGGGACCAGTTGCGCACCACGGTCTGTGCGGCCCGGTCCATGGCGGCGGTCGGCAGGACCGGCTGGATCCCCTGCTCCTCGCGCTTGGCCTGGTAGACGAGCAGGGTCACGAGCCCCGCGGTGGCGGCGGGGTCGAGGTCGTCGAGGAAGCCGTCGCGCAGGCTCAGGGCGAGGAGCAGGTCCCGGTCCCCGTAGATCCGCCGCAGCTGCTCGCCGGCGCGGGTCGGCCGGACCTCCCCGTCCGGGAGGGTCTCCAGGTAGCCGAAGGAGCCCAGCACCTCGGAGACGCGGTCGAAGGTCTTGGCGATCGTGTTGGTGCGGCTCTCGATCTGGCGCAGCAGCCCGTCGGTGTCCCGGCGCAGCGTCCACCAGCGCTCGGCCCAGCGGGCGTGGCTCTCGCGGTCCGAGCAGCCGTGGCAGGGGTGGCCGCGCAGGGCCTTGCGGACCTCCGTGATGCGCCGCTCGGCGGCGCTGGTGCCGCGGTCGAACTGGATGGTGTGCCCGCGGCCGCCGCCGCGCGGGGGCCGGTGCTCGTGCAGGGCGTTGCGCACGGACGAGGCGAGGTCGCGCCGCTCCTTGGGCGTCCGGCCCGTGAACTGCTTGGGGATCCGGATCCGCGAGACCGGCTCGAGCGGCCCGTCCAGGTCCTGGGCCCCCACCCGGCGCAGCTGGTGGTCGAGGGTGAGGATGGAGGGGCGGGGGTCGTCCCGGTTGGGGTCGGTGGACAGGATCACGGCGTAGCCGGCGTTGCGCCCCCGCGGGATCTCCACGACGTCCCCGGGCAGCAGGTCGTGCAGGGACGCGACGGCGTCCGAGCGCCGCTGCCGGGAGCCGGCCTTCTCCTCGGCACGCTCCAGGTCCTTGAGCTCGCGGCGCAGGGCGGCGTACTCGGAGAAGTCCCCGAGGTGGCAGGTCATGGCCTCCTCGTAGCCCTTGAGGGACTCCTCCTGGGAGCGGACCCGGCGCGCCAGGCCCACCACGGAGCGGTCCGCCTGGAACTGGGCGAAGGAGGACTCGAGGATCTTGCGGGAGCGGTGGGCGCCGAACTGGGCCACCAGGTTCACGGACATGTTGTAGGTGGGCCGGAAGCTCGAGTTCAGCGGGTAGGTGCGCTTGGAGGCGAGACCGGCGACTGCGTGCGGGTCCATCCCGGGCTGCCACAGCACCACGGCGTGGCCCTCGACGTCGATCCCCCGGCGCCCCGCGCGCCCGGTGAGCTGGGTGTACTCCCCCGGCGTGATGTCCACCCGGGACTCGCCGTTGAACTTGTCGAGCTTCTCGAGCACCACGGAGCGGGCCGGCATGTTGATGCCCAGGGCCAGGGTCTCCGTGGCGAAGACGGCCTTGACGAGCCCCTCGGCGAACAGCTCCTCCACGAGCTCCTTGAACGCCGGCAGCATCCCCGCGTGGTGGGCGGCCACGCCGCGCAGCAGGCCGTCGCGCCACTCGTAGAAGCCGAGGACGTTGAGGTCCGCGGCCTCGAGCGAGGCGGCGGTCTCGGCCACCCGGGCGCGGATGGTCTGCTGCTCCTTCTCGCCGGTCAGCCGGATGTCCGCGGCGACGCACTGCTGCACGGCGGCGTCGCACCCGACCCGGGAGAAGATGAAGGTGATGACGGGCAGCAGGCCCTCGGCGTCGAGGCGGCGGATCAGCTGCGGGCGGGACACCCGGCGCGTCTCGGGGCTGGGCCGGAAGCCCTCGCCGCCGTTGCGGCGGGAGAACCGGTCCCGGGAGCGTCCCCCGGGCCCGCGGCCGCCCCGGCGGCCCCCGCGGGGGTGCTCGGCGCGGGCGAGCTGGAGCAGCTCGGGGTTGACGTCGGGCTCGTCGCTGCCGGGGCCCTCGAGCCGCTCGGCGGCCTCCTCCACCGTGGTGTCGTCCAGGAACAGGTCGAGCAGCCGCCCGCCCACCTGGACGTGCTGCCACAGCGGCACGGGCCGGTGCTCGGAGACCACCACGTCCGTGTCGCCGCGCACCGTGTCCAGCCAGGCCCCGAACTCCTCGGCGTTGGAGACGGTCGCGGACAGGGAGACCAGCTGGACGCTGTCCGGCAGGTGGATGATGACCTCCTCCCACACGGCGCCCCGGAAGCGGTCGGCGAGGTAGTGCACCTCGTCCATGATCACGAAGCCCAGGTTCAGCAGGGTGGGCGAGTCCGCGTACAGCATGTTGCGCAGGACCTCGGTGGTCATCACCACCACGTCCGCCTCGGAGTTCACCGAGGTGTCGCCGGTGAGCAGGCCGACCCGCTCGGCGCCGAAGGCCCGGGAGAACTCGTGGAACTTCTGGTTGCTGAGCGCCTTGATGGGCGTGGTGTAGAAGGCCTTCTGCCCGCGGGACAGGGCCAGGTGGACGGCGAACTCCCCCACTACGGTCTTGCCGGCGCCGGTCGGCGCGGCGACGAGCACCCCGCGGCCCTCCTCGAGGGCCCCGCAGGCGGTCGTCTGGAAGTCGTCCATCTCGAACTCGAGCCGGTGCTGGAACACGGCGAGCTCGGTCCTCGCGTGGGCGGCCCGCTGCTTGGCGGCCAGGTATCGGTCGGCGTAGGAGGACATGCGTCCAGCCTACTGCTCGACCCGGACGTGGCCGGGTCCACCGGGGGCCCGTTCGCGACGGGCCGAGCGGGTCAGGTGCGGAACCCGCCCTCGGGGTCGTGGCCGAGGCGGCCGAGCTCGTCGGCGGGGGTCGCGACGTCGGCCGACGCCCCCGTGCCCGCCGCGAGGCGGGCCTCCTTCCGGGCCCGCCGGCGGTCGAGGAGCAGGCACAGCCCGACGGCCACGAAGAAGAGCGTGAGCAGCGGCACGGCGAGGTAGAACATGGTCATCGGGTCGGGGCCCGGGGCGGCCATCGCGGAGACCACCATCACGAGGACCACGACGATCCGCCAGCTCTTGAGCACCGTGCGCCCGGAGAGCACGCCCAGCATGTTCAGGCCCACCAGGAACACGGGCAGCACGAAGGCGACGCCGAAGGTCAGGATCAGCTGGAGGAAGAACCGCAGGTACACGTCCGCGGAGATGAAGTTGGTCCCGCCCGCCGGGGTGAACGCGGTGAGGGCGTAGACGGCGGTGGGCAGGGTGAGCACGGCGACCGCGATGCCGCCCAGGAAGAGCGGGACGGCCGCGGCCAGGAAGCCGACCGCGTAGCGCCGTTCGGTCCGGTGCAGGGCCGGCGTCACGAACGCCCAGAGCTGGTAGAGCCACACGGGGCTGGCCAGGACCAGGCCGAGCACCAGGGAGACCTCCACCATGATGTTGAAGGACGAGCCCACCGCGGAGTAGTTGATGGAGGCCTCGCTGCCCTCCGCGGAGGCCAGCCGCTGCAGGGGCTCCGTGATGTAGGCCATGAACGGGATGTACAGGAAGAACCCGCCGACCATGCCCACCACGGTGGCGACCGCGGACTTGATCAGCCGGTTGCGCAGCTCCCGCAGGTGCTCGGCCAGGGCCATCTGCGCCTGCGGATTGGCCTTGCGCGCGGTCCGGCGCTTCTTCGGACCGCGGGGGGACTGCGAGGACATGGGGACCTTCGGGACTCGGGGCCCGCCCGGGGCGGCGGGGCCGGTCGGGCGGCCCGCTCCCCGGGCGGGGGCGCGGACCGGCCGGTGCGGCGGATCGGGGCGGCGGCGGACGCCGGGAGAGGGGGCGAGGGGTCAGGCCGGAGGGCGGCCGGGGTGCTGCTCGGGGTCGCGCGGGGTGTCCGTGCCGGAGGCGGTGCCGGTGGCACCGGGGTCACGGTCGGTGCTGCCGTCCCGGCCGGGCGCCACGGCCTTGCCGTCGATGACCACGTCCGAGCCGTCCGGCTGGTCGTCCTTCTTCATCTCCTTGACCTCGGACTTGAAGATGCGCAGCGACTGGCCGAGGCTGCGGGCCATGCCCGGGAGCTTGGGCGCGCCGAACAGCAGCAGGATCACCAGCAGGATGATCAGGATCATGAAGGGGCTGTCGAAGAGCCTACCCATGGAACATTCCTTTCCGTTCAGCCCGGCGGAGGTCGCTGATCCGCTGCGGCTGGCCCATCCGGTCCTTGCGCTCGATGCGGCGTCTCAGACGGGCGGTTTCTCGTTGGTCACGGCCGACCCGGTAGTCGGCCACGGCTTGCCCCACCGGTGTGAACAGGGCCGGGTCCGGGGCGGCCCGGACAGGGCGCTGCACCCCGGCGGCCGCGTCGTCCCACCGCTGGGCGAACTCCCCGGCCACCGTCTCGGTGTCCCGGAGCAGGACGAAGAAGGTCTTCACCAGCCGCCACAGCATCAGTCCGAGGAACGCCGCGCCGAGCAGGACGAGGACCGTCCACAGCAGGACCCAGGACCACCAGAGCATGCCCTCCAGTATAGGCGGGCGGATCAGGCCGGCTCGGACGCCCCGTAGGCGCCGAGCGCAGAGTTCACCCAGAGTTCCACCTGCGCCACGACGTCGTCGGGTCCGATGACCGCGAGCTGGCCGCCGTAGCGGGTGACGAGCGCGCACACGGCCTCGGCCGTCTGGAACCCGATGAGCGCGGCCTCGTGGTCGGCCGCCGGCCCGGTGCGGGCCCCGCCGGGGACCCGGACCACGGCCGTGCGAGTGGCGTGGTACTGGTCGGCGATCCACCGGCTGCGCCGGTCGGTGACGAGCACGACCTCCACGGTGTCCGGGGTGCCGGGGGCGGGCGGGGACGCGGCGGCGGCCTCCTGGGCGGCGGGGCGCTCCCCCGCCGGCCCGGCGTCCTCGACGGCGGAGATCCGGTCCAGCCGGAAGTTGCGCATCCCCTCGGAGCCGAGGCACCAGGCGCGCACGTACCAGTGGGTGTTGGAGGAGAACACCTGGACCGGGTCCACGACCCGCTCGGTGAGCTCGTCGCGGGACGGGACCACGTAGCCGATCCGGATCCGGCGGCGCTGCTCCACGGCGCGGCGCACCGCGGACATGACGTCGGCGAGGGCGGGCGCGGGCGTGTCCGTGATGGGGCGGGCGCCCACCGCGTTGGCGAGCACCCCGGCGTCCCCCGCGGCGCCGGCGACCTTCGCGATCGTGGACGCGACCGCCTCGGAGTCCCCGCCGGGCACGGTGCGCAGCGTCTGCAGGCCCACGAGCAGCGCGGAGGCCTCCGGCTGCGTGAGCCGCACGGGGTCGGAGAGCTCGTCCGCGTTGGACAGGTAGACGTGGCCGTCGTCCCAGGACGCGTCGATGAGCTGGTCCGGCATGTGCCCGGGCTTGCCGCACACGAACAGGGTGTTGAGGTCCGCGATCAGCTCCTGGTCGGTGATCCCGAACCGGCGGGCGGTCTCCTCGAGCTCCGCGCCCTGGTGGGCGTAGACCCAGCGGACGATCTCGAGCAGCCGCGAGAGGTGGTCCGCGGTGGAGAGCTTGTTGCGCGTGCCCTTGCGGGACTTGTTGTTCCAGTCGACCTGCACGCCGCGGAACCGTGCCACGGCGGACTCGGCGCTCCGCAGCCGGCGCACCACCGCGGCGCGCACCTCGGCCTGCATGGTGGGGGCGGTGCCGTCCCCGTCGCGGGGCACGACGACGCCGGGGCCCGCCGCGGCGATCTCCTCGGCGAGGATCTCGGTCTCCGCGAAGGGGATGTGCAGCCGGTCCCACCGGTCCACGCCGTCCCCGGCGCCGACGCCGGGCTCCTGCCGGGCGGCCATCCGGCGCAGCATGTGCGCGTGGCCGGGCCGGGCCAGCACCTCCACGGTGCGCGCGGGGGCGTGGGAGACCATCTGGGACAGGGACTCGTTCATGGAGAAGCCCTCGGGCGGGTCGAACTCCTTGCGGGTGACCGTGACGTCGGACATGATCCGCGACAGCCGGAACGTGCGGGAGTCCTTGCGGTCCAGGTCCCAGCCGACCACGTACCAGTTGCCGTAGCGGGAGCCGATGCCCCACGGCCGCAGCCGCCGGGTGGTGAGCTGGTCGGTGCTGCGGGCGAGGTAGTCGAAGCGGACCTCGCGGTGTCGCACCACGGCCGAGAGCAGCGGCTCGAAGGACGGCTCGTGGGCGGTGAGGGTGGGCTGCAGCAGCGGCGGGGCGTCGTCCTCCGGCAGACCGCCGATGGCGGGCTCGAGCTTGCGCAGGGCCCGGCGGGCGAGCTCCCCGAGGGAGGCGTCCGTCCAGGCGTTGGCCGCCAGGGCGAGCACCGCGGACTCCTCCGCCGTGAACTGCAGCGGCGGCAGCGTGAAGGACCCGCGCGGGATCCGGTAGCGGTGGCCGTGCGTGTCGTCCGGGAACAGGGGGTCCTCGGAGACCTCCTCGATGGGGTAGCCGAGGTCGCGCAGCTCCGCCTTGTCGCGCTCGAACATGCGCTCGAACGCCTCGTCGGACGCGGACTCCGCGTACGACGGAACGGCCTCCCGGAGCTCGGCGCGGGTGTACCCGCGTTCGCGGGAGACCAGGGCGATGAGCAGGTTGAGGAGCCGCTCCGTCGATCGGGCTGCCATCCGGTGGGTCCTCAGCGCACGTCCAGGAGGTCCACCACGAAGATCAGGGCCTCGTCCGGGCCGATGACCCCGCCGGCGCCCCTGGAGCCGTAGGCCTGGTCCGCGGGGATCTCCAGCCGGCGGCGGCCGCCGACCTTCATGCCCAGCAGGCCCTTGTCCCAGCCCTCGATGACCTGGCCGATGCCCACGGTGAAGTCGAGGGGCTGGCCGCGGTTCCAGGAGGCGTCGAACTCCTCGCCGGCGGAGAACGTCACGCCCACGTAGTGGCAGGAGATCTGCTTGCCGGGGGTCGCCTCGGCGCCGGTGCCCTCGACGAGGTCGGTGCTGACGAGCTCGGTCGGGGCCTCCCCCTCGGGGAAGTCGATCTCGGGCTTGCTGCGGTCGAGCTTGCGCTCTCCGAAGGACATGGGTGCTCCTGTTCGTCGGGTCGTCGACGGGTGGTCGTCGGGATCGGAGGGGCCTCGGGGGCCCACCGGGCCACCTTAGCCGACCGGGGGCTACTCCTCGGTCGCGGAGGGGGACGGCGAGGCGGAGGCCTCGTCCTCGGCCGGCGCCTCGGGGGTGTCCACGGCCGCCAGGATGTCGACGACGAAGAGCAGGCTGCCGGCCGGGTAGTCGGAGTCCTCGCCCAGATCCTTCTCCGTGCCGTAGGCCTGGCCGACGGGCACGGAGAGGATCACGCGGGAGCCCTCCTTCTTGCCCTCGAGGCCCTCCTGCCAGCCCTCGATGACGTTGTCGAGCGGGAAGGACGCGGGGGCGCCGTTCTCGTAGGAGGAGTCGAAGGTCTCGCCGTCGGACCACTTGACGCCCACGTAGTGCGCGATGACGGTGTCGCCCTCGGCGACCTCCTCGCCGTCGCCCTCGATGAGGTACTCGGAGACGAGCTTCTTCGGGGCCCTGCCCTCCGGCTTCGCCACGGCCGGCACGCCCTCGTCGTTCTCGGTGATCTCCGGCAGGCCCCGGGGGCTGTCCTGCATGTCGCCCTCGATCTCGGTGGGGATCTTCCGGACGACCTCGTAGACCTCCACGGAGGTCGACTCGTCGCCGGCGGCCCCGGAGGTCTCCGGGGAGGAGTAGGCGATGATCGCGCCCTCCTTGGCGCCCACGAGCGCGTCGTACATCTCCGGGATCGACTCCTGGAGGCCCTGCTCGAGCTGGAGCACCTGGCCGGCGCCGCGGGAGTAGGTCTCGCCGATGGACGTGCCGTCGGAGCCCTTGAAGAGCGCCGCCTGCAGGAGGATGGTGTCGCCCTCGGCGAGCTCCTCCCCGTCGCCCTCGCGCAGCTCCTTCGCCCCGGCCTCCTCGGCGTTGAGCGGGGTCTCGAACGTGACGGACGGGGCCGTGCCCGCGTCCGGCTCGTTGCTGAGCTCCACGGAGTCGACGCCGGGCCCGGAGCAGCCCGTGAGGACGAGCGCCAGGGACAGGGCGGCGCCGGAGGTGGTCAGGGTCTTTCGCACGGGTGTCTTCCTCAGGGGTCGGCCCGGGTGGGGGCGGTGGGGTCGGACGGCTCGGGCCGGGACGGCGGCCAGCCTAGTGCAGGGCGCTGGGCGTTGACTGGACGGGGCGCCCCCGCGGCGCGGCTCAGACCACGGGGGCGTCCCCGTGGGCCCGCCCCGCGGTGTCGCGCTCGCCGAGGGCAGCGATCAGGGCGTCGGCCTCCGGGTGCGCCACGGCGAACGGGTCCTTGCACAGCACCGTGCGCCGGCCGCGGTCGTTGACCTTCAGGTGCACCCAGTCGACGGTGTACTCGTGCCCGGACGCGAGCACCGCCTCGATGAACCGGCCGCGCACGGCGGCCCGCGTGGCGGGCGGGGTGCGGGCGGCCTCCTGGACCCGCTCGTCGGGGACGAAGGTCGCGGCCCGTCCCCGGCGCTGCAGGAGGTTGAAGAGCCCCCGCTCCGGGGCGGTGTCGTGGTAGGCGAGGTCCAGCTGCGCCATCCGGGGCGCGGAGAGGTCCAGGTCGTCGCGGGCGGCGTAGCCGTCGAGGAGCTTCTTCTTGATCGCCCAGTCGATCTCGGTGTCGATCGCGGAGGTGTCCTGGCGGGCCACGGCGTCCAGGGCCCGCTCCCACAGGTCGAGCACCCACGGCACGCGGTCGTGGTGGGCCCCCTCCCGGTCCACGAACCGGCGCACGGACTCCAGGTGCTCGTGCTGCAGGTCCAGGGCGGAGCGGCGGGTGCCGTCGGCGAGCAGGACCGGGCGGGTGCCGGTGAGGTCGTGGGAGACCTCCCGCAGGGACCGGACGGGGTCCGCCATGGTGCGGTCGGGCAGGATCTGCCCCGCCTCGATCATCCGCAGCACGAGGTCGGTGGTCCCGATCCGCAGCGCCGTGGTGGTCTGGGACATCGTCGAGTCGCCCACGATGACGTGCAGCCGGCGGTAGTGCTCGGCGTCGGCGTGCGGCTCGTCCCGGGTGTTGATGAGGGGCCGGGAGCGCGTCGTGGCCGAGGAGGAGCCCTCCCAGATGTGGTCGGCGCGCTGGGAGAACGAGTAGCTGGGCGTCCCGGCGTCGTCGCCCATCCGGACGGCGCCGAAGTCCTCGGGCCCGGCGGAGTGGACCCTGCCGGCGCCGACGAGCAGCTGGCGGGTGACCAGGAACGGGATGAGGATCTGCACGAGCCGGGCGAACTCGGTGCGCCGGGAGATCAGGTAGTTCTCGTGCGAGCCGTAGGAGTTGCCGCGCGAGTCCACGTTGTTCTTGAACAGGTACAGCTGCCCGCCCACCCCCTGCTCCGCCAGGGCGTCCTGGGCCTGCCGCCGGAGGTCGTCGACGATCAGCTCGCCGGCCTTGTCCTGGGCGACGAGGTCCTCGAGCGTGGCGCACTCCGCGGTGGCGTACTCGGGGTGGGAGCCCACGTCCAGGTAGAGGCGCCCGCCGTTGGGCAGGAACACGTTCGAGGAACGGCCCCAGGCCACCACGGGGCGGAAGAGGGTGCGCGCGGCCTCCTCCGGGCTGAGCGGACGGGCGCCCGGGGCGCTGTGGGTGAGGCCGAACTCGGTCTCGACCCCGTAGATCCTGCGGTCCATGGGGGCTACTGGCCGCCCTTCTGGACGAAGCCCTTCACGAACTCCTCGGCGTTGGACTCGAGCACGCCGTCGATCTCGGCGAGCAGGTCGTCGGCGCTGGTAGCGCTGGTCCGGGACTGGGCGGTGGGTGCCGTGGGGGCGGGGGCTCCGGGCTCGGGGAGCTCGGACTCCTCGCGGCGCTGGGCGCCGGTGCCGAAGATGCGTTCCTGGGCCATGACGGGGTTCCTCCTGGGGATGGTGGTCGGGGTGCTCAGCCGAGGGAGCCGGTGTGCACGAGGGCGGGTCGGGCGGTGGCGAGGGCGCGGACGAGGTGCTCGGCGTCGGGTGCCGCGCTCAGCAGGGGGTCGACGTCCTCGCGGGTCAGCTCGAGCGGCTCGGGCATCGCGATCCGCGCGCCGCGGCGGACGCCGGGCAGGGTGAGCGAGACCGAGTCCCAGTTGGCCGTGAGGACGTCGTCGGGGAAGCGGGTCATCAGCCGGCCGCGGAACCACGCCCGGGTGTCGGCGGGGGGCAGGCCGGCGGCGCGCTCCACCTCCTCGGCGGTGAAGAGGGTGCGCATCCGGCCGGCCGCGACCAGCCGGTGGTGCAGGCCCTTCTCCGGGCGCACGTCCGCGTACTGCAGGTCGATGAGCGTCAGGCGCGGGTCGTCCCACGCCAGACCGTCGCGCTCGCGGTAGCCCAGCAGCAGGGCGTGCTTGGCGACCCAGTCCAGGCGGTCCGCGAGGGACAGGGGGTCCGTCTCCAGGGCGTCGAGGACCTCCGCCCACAGCTCGAGCACCTCGCGGGTGTCCGGGTCGGGGCCCCCGGTCGCGTACTCGTGCGCCCGGGCGGCCTCGAGGTAGAGCCGCTGCAGCTGGACGCCCGTGAGCCGCCGGCCGTCCCGGAGCAGGACGGTGGTGGTCAGCCCCGGGTCGTGGCTGATCGCCTGCAGGGCGGCCACCGGGTCGGCGAGGGCGACGTCCGGGGCGGCACCGGCCTCGATCAGGCCGAGGACCAGGGAGGTGGTGCCGAACTTCAGCAGGCTCGAGGTGTGGGAGAGGTTGGCGTCGCCGATGATGACGTGCAGGCGCCGGTGGCGGGTGCGCTCGGCGTGGGGCTCGTCGCGGGTGTTGACGATGGGCCGGTGGACGGTGGTCTCGAGGCCGACCTCGCGCTCGAAGAAGTCGGCGCGCTGGCTGATCTGGAAGCCCGGGCGCCCGCCGCGGTCCCCGATGCCGACGCGACCCGCGCCGCACACCACCTGGCGGGAGGCGAAGAAGGGCAGCAGCCCGGCGGCGAGGGCGGCGAAGGGCACGGCGCGGGGCACGAGGTAGTTCTCGTGGGCGCCGTAGGAGACGGACTTGTTGTCGGTGTTGTTCTTGTAGAGGTTCACGACGTCGAGGCCGGTCGTGGCGGCGCTCGCGGCGATCGCCCGGACCGCGTCGAGGGCCACCCGGTCCCCGGCGGCGTCCCAGAGGACGGCGTCGCGGGGGGTGGTGACCTCCGGGGAGGAGTACTCGGGGTGCGAGTGGTCCACGTAGAGGCGGGCGCCGTTGGGCAGGACGGTGTTCATCACGACCTGCCGCCAGTCCAGGGACTCGGCGTGGGACCCGATCTCCCGGAGGGCCTCGGCGGCGACCTCCTCGGCCGTGAGCACGGGCGCGACGTCGGTGAGCTGCGAGGGGTCGGCCTGGTCGCGGGGGACGGTGAAGCCGCGGGCGTCCTCGAGGGGGGTCTCGCCGTGGTAGTCCCACCCGGCGGCGGTCCGGGACGCGCCGAGGCGGCGCCGCACGAGGGCGGCGTAGGTGGTGACCACCTGACTGGAGAGCACGGTGGCGTTGGCGTGCGGGTTGCCGGTGGCGAGCACGCCGAACTCGGTCTCGGCGCCCATGACGCGGCGGACGCTCACGCGGGCCCCTCCCCCGGGACCGGCCCGGCCGGCGTCGGTCCGGTCGGCGCCGGGGCGTGGCGCCCGCCGGGGCCGGCCGGGTGCGGGTCGCGGTGCAGGACCACGCGCAGGTCGGTGATGGTGTCGCCGCGGCGGCCCGAGATGCGGGCCCAGTCCTCCGGGTTGGAGGTGTTGGGCAGGTCCTGCTGCTCGTGGAACTCCTCGTCCACCGCGCGGACCAGGTGGTCGCGGCCCAGGCCGCGGACCCCGGTGGTGAGCAGGTCCTTGATGGCCTGCTTCTTGGCC
The DNA here is from genome assembly GCF_000349605.1 of Kocuria sp. UCD-OTCP. Taxonomy (NCBI): domain Bacteria; kingdom Bacillati; phylum Actinomycetota; class Actinomycetes; order Micrococcales; family Micrococcaceae; genus Kocuria; species Kocuria sp. UCD-OTCP. Next base: position 9,685 of record NZ_AOSQ01000024.1, on the reverse strand, counting down.
CGGTCCACCACGTTGCGGATGACCGCCCCGGAGGTGAAGTCGCTGAAGTAGAGGGTCTCCTCGGTGCCGTCCCGGTAGCTCAGGTGCAGGAACCGGGTGCCGGGGCTCTTCTCGTACATCCGGGCCACGGCGGCGTCCACGAGGGCGGCGACGGCCCCGGCGCGGGAGCCGGCGGCGTCGACCTCGTCCTGGCGCAGCGGCAGGTCCTCGGTGACGTAGAGCCGCAGGATCTCGGCGGCGCCCTCGGCGTCCGGGCGGTCGATGCGGATCTTCACGTCGAGCCGGCCCGGGCGCAGCACGGCGGGGTCGATCATGTCCTCGCGGTTCGTGGCGCCGATGACGATGACGTTGTCCAGGCGCTCCACGCCGTCGATCTCGGTGAGCAGCTGCGGGACGATGGTGGTCTCCACGTCCGAGGACAGCCCGGAGCCGCGGGTGCGGAACAGGGAGTCCATCTCGTCGAAGAACACGACCACGGGGATGCCGCGGGCCGCCTGCTCGCGGGCGCGCAGGAAGATGGAGCGGATCTGGCGCTCGGTCTCCCCCACGTACTTGTCCAGCAGCTCGGGGCCCTTGATGTTGAGGAAGTAGCCCAGGGCCTTCCCGCGCCCGGCGCGGTCCGCGGCGCGCTCGGCGAGGGAGCGGGCCACGGCCTTCGCGATGAGCGTCTTGCCGTTGCCCGGGGGCCCGTAGAGCAGGATGCCCTTGGGCGGGGTGAGCCCGTGCTCGCGGTAGAGCTCGGGGTGCACGAAGGGCAGCTCGACGGCGTCGCGGATCTGCTCGATCTGGGGGCCGAGGCCGCCGATGTCGTCGTAAGAGACGGCGGGGACCTCCTCGAGGACGAGCTGCTCGACGTCGGAGCGCTCGATGGGCTCGAGGGCGAAGCCGGTGCGGTGGTCGATGGAGACCGCGTCGCCGATCTCCGGGCGGCTCCGGCGCAGGAGCCCGGAGAGCAGCAGGACGCGCTCCTCGTCGGAGCGTCCCACGGTGAGGACGCGGTCGTGGTCGACGATCTCCTTGACGGTGGCGATCTCGCCGGTCTGCTCGTAGTCGAGGACGGCGCCGACGGTGTAGTTCTGGTCGAGGAGTACCTGGCGGCCCGGTTCGCAGGCGGCGAAGCTCACGAGCGGGCTGAGGGCCACGCGCATGCGGCGCCCGGCCACGAGGACGTCGAGGGTGCGGTCGGTGACGGCGGGACCGCTGCCCGTCTGCTCGCCGACCGGGGTGCGCCCGGGGTTGACCTGCAGCACGGTGCCCTGGCTCAGGGGCGGGACCAGGTCGTTCTCGAGGGCGCGCTTGAGCTGGGCGATCTCGGTGCGGGTCGCGTCGAGGAGCCGGACGAGCTTCTGGTTCTGGGTGCCGGCGGCGGCGAGCTGCTTGTCGAGGGCGCGCTTCTGGTCGCGCAGGATGTTGACCTGCCGCTGGGCGTTCGTCAGGGCCCGGCGGGTCTGCTCGGCGTCCGCCGGCCCGGTGCCGGCCGGTCCGGTGGTCTGCTGCGGGGAGGTCTCGTTCACGGGCGCTCCTCGTGGGGCTGCTCGGGCGCGGCGTCGGGTGCGGGGTCCGCCGGAGCGGCCGCCGGTGTCGTGGCCCGGGCGGGGGCGTCGGCCGGCGGGGTCGCGCCGGCGGCGCGCTCGGCCAGGCCCAGGGCGTCGCGGCCGGCGCGGCGCAGCTTCTTGTCGGTGACGTCCCGCTCGCCGAGGGCCACGGGGGTCCAGGCCTGCAGGTCCTCCTCGCTGTACTCGGACTTGGAGGCCCGCCGCTTGGGCGCCAGCCGCTCGGAGCCGTCGGCCAGCCGGCGGGCGGAGAGCAGGAAGCCGGTGTGGGCGACCATGCGGTGGTCCGGGCGCACGGCCAGGCCCTCGACGTGCCAGCCGCGGACCATGGTCTCGGAGGCGTCGGGCTCGGTGAAGCGGCCGTCGGCGCGCATCGCCTCGGCGGTGCGGGAGAGCTGGGTGACGGTCGCGACGTAGCACATGACGACCCCGCCGGGGGTCAGGGCCGTGGCCACGGCGTCGAGGCACTCCCACGGGGCGAGCATGTCGAGGACCACGCGATCCACGGAGCCGGGCGCCTCGTGCTCGCCGAGCTCCTCGGCGAGGTCCCCGATGCTGATCTGCCACGCGGGGTGCGGGCCGCCGAACATGGTCTCCACGTTGCCGCGGGCGATGTCGGCGAACTCCGCCCGCCGTTCGAAGGAGTGCAGCCGGCCCTCGTCCCCCACCGCGCGCAGCAGGGAGATGGACAGCGCGCCGGAGCCGACACCGGCCTCGACCACCCGGGCGCCCGGGAAGATGTCGGCCATCGTGACGATCTGGCCGGCGTCCTTGGGGTAGACCACCGCGGCGCCGCGCGGCATGGACAGCACGAAGTCCTTGAGCAGCGGGCGCAGGGCCTGGTACCGGAACCCGGCGGAGTTCTCGACCACGGTGCCCTCCGGGCGGCCGATGAGCTCGCCGTGGCTGAGCACGCCGCGGTGGGAGTGGAACTCGCCGTCGTCCGCGAGCGTGACCGTGTTCATCCGGCCGCGCTCGTCGGTCAGCTGCACGCGCTCCCCTGCCCGGAAGGGCCCGCGCCGGTTGGCGGCGCCCCGCGGGGACGCGGGGGCGGGGGCGGCGGTGTGGTCAGCGGTTCCGGTCATCGGCTCACTCTCGGGGCAGGGCGTGGTCTGGTCTGGTCGTGCGGGGGCCGGCGGAGGCTCCGCAGGCCCGGGGGTCCTCCCCCATTGTGTCACCGCGGCGCGGGGGGCCGGGGCGGGGCCCGGCGTCAGCCGGCGAGCAGGCGCTCGAGGGCGGCGGTGCGCAGCACGCCCACGAGGGCGCCGTCGGGTCCCGTCACCACGTAGTGGGGGTACTCCCGGGCGGCGACGGCCCGCAGCAGGGACTCCTCGCGCAGCCCGGCGTCGAGCACGGCGTCGGCGGGCAGGTGCTGGAGCACGGACGTCAGCGGGGTGTCGGCCCGCCGGGCCGGGGGCACGGCGTCGGCCGCGGCCGGCAGGAGCAGACCGACGACCTGCCGGTCCGGGGAGACGGCCAGCACGTGCGGGACCGGGCCGCCCGGGGCGGCGGCGCGGGCGAGGTGGTCGGTGACCAGCCGGTCGGTGTGGGCCAGGGAGGCGCCCTCCGGCACCGCCACGGCGGGCTCGGCCAGCGCGGCGGCGCTGACGCCGTGCACGCGGGACAGGACCGCCGCCCCGCGCAGGGACGCCCCGGCGCCCTGCCACATGAAGCCGGCGATGAGGACGACGAGCACGAGGGCGACGGGCTGGTTCCACAGGCCCGTGACCCCGGCCCCGACGACGAGGCCCACGGCGAGCAGCCGGCCCGTCCAGGCGGCCACCACCGTGCCGTGGTGCTCCCGGCCGGTGACCGCCCAGACCAGGGCCTCCACCACCCTGCCGCCGTCCAGGGGCAGGCCCGGCAGCACGTTGAAGACGCCGACGATGAGGTTCGCCCACGTGGTGAGGTCGAGCAGCACCCAGCCGAGCGTGGGCGACGGCTCCCCGGTGCGCAGCAGCGTCCAGCCGGCCAGGCCGAGCGCGAGGTTCACGGCCGGTCCGGCCAGCGAGACCGCGGCGGAGGCCAGCGGGGTGCTGCGCACGTCCCCGAAGTGGGTGTGGCCGCCGAGCAGGCTGAGCACGATCCGGCCGGTGGGCCAGCCGAAGGCCCGGCCCGTCCAGGCGTGGGCCAGTTCGTGCAGCAGCACGGACAGGGCCAGGGTCAGGGCGAAGCCCAGGGACGCGGCGTAGTTGAGCGCGCCGAGCCGCGGGTAGGCGGTCATCAGCACGGGGGTGTAGAGGAGCACGGTGACCGCGGCGATCACGAACCACGACCAGGAGAGCGTGATGGGCACCCCGCCGATCCGGCCCAGGGGGATGCCCTCGCTGCGGGGGCGGCTCACGCGCGGGCCCCGGCCACGATGCGGCCGAGGTCCTCGGGGCCCACGCCGGCGAGGCTCGGCAGCACGAGGTCGGCGCCGGCGTCGTCGAGCGGGACCATGTTGGGCACGCCCACGGTGAAGATCCCCGCGGCGGTCGCGGAGCGGATGCCCGTGCGGGAGTCCTCGACGGCCACCATGCCGGCGCGCGCCAGCGGCCGGCCGGCGCGCTCGGCGAGACCGGCGGCGCCGATCCGGTAGGGGTCGGGGGCCGGCTTCGCCGGGTGGCCGAGGTCGCCGGTGACGACGACGTCGAAGACGCCCGGGCCGCCGAAGGCGTCGAGGACGACCTCGGCCAGGGGCGCTTCGCTGCTGGTGACCAGGGCCAGGGGCACGCCGCGCTCGCGCAGGGCGGCGACCAGCTCCGGCGCCCCCTCCTTGTAGACGACCCGCTCCCGGGTGCGGGCCGCGACCCGGCCGATGAGCCGGTCCACGATCTCCCGGACACCTAAGCGCACCCCCTGCCGCTGGAACACGGCGGCGGCGTCCTCCAGCCCGGTGCCGACCATGGCCAGGGCGTCGGCCTCGGTCCAGGTGCCCCCGTGGGAGCGGACCAGCTCGATCTCGGCCTCGATCCAGTACGGCTCGGTGTCCACCAGGGTCCCGTCCATGTCGAACAGCACGGCGGTGGGCAGGAGGTCGTCGGGGGACGCGGACGGGAGGCTGGACATGGCCTCCATCGTAGTGGCCGCAACACGGGGCCCCTCGTGCCGGGGCCTCTTGCCGTCGATGTCCCGGCGCGTAGTGTGGGTTCCGTGAGCAACAACTTCGACGAGACGTTCCCCCGCCCCCAGGCGGGGCCGTTCGGCGTGGTCCGCGAGGACGGTGACCAGGAGCGCGTGACCGTGCTGGTGGCCGCGTTCGAGGGGTGGAACGACGCCGGGGACGCCGCCACGGACGCCGTGCAGTTCCTGGCCACCCACTACGGGGCGAAGGACGTCTTCGAGGTGACCTCGGACGACTACTACGACTACCAGTTCTCCCGGCCCCTCGTGCGCCGCGGGGCGACCGGCGACGTGAAGATCGTCTGGCCCACGACCCGGCTCTCCACCGCCACCGTGCCCGGCACGAACCTCGACCTCGTGCTGCTGCACGGCTGGGAGCCCTCCTACCGGTGGCGCTCCTTCACCGCGGAGCTGCTCGAGCAGGCGACCCTGCTCGACGTCGACTTCGTGGTGATGGTCGGGGCGCTGCTCGCGGACGTGCCGCACACCCGGCCCATCCCGGTGACCAAGACCTCGGACACCGCTGAGCTCCAGGACGAGCTGGGCATCGACTCCTCCCAGTACGAGGGTCCCACCGGGATCGTGGGGCTGCTCTCCCACATGGCCTCCCTGGGCGGGTTCCCCACGGTCAGCCTGTGGGCGGCGGTGCCCCACTACGTGGCGCAGTCCCCCTCCCCGAAGGCCGAGCTGGCCCTGCTGCGGGAGCTCGAGGAGCTGCTCAGCATCACCCTGCCCCTGGACGCCATCGCCGAGGACGCCGAGGCGTGGGAGCGCGGGGTCAACGAGCTGGCCTCCGACGACCCCGAGATCGCCGCCTACGTCCAGCAGCTCGAGGAGGCCAAGGACACCACGGACCTGCCCGAGGCCACCGGGGACGCGATCGCCAAGGAGTTCGAGCGCTACCTGCGCCGCCGCCGCGACGAGAAGTGAGCGGCGCCGGCGCCCGGTGACGGGGACCGGACGACGGAGGGGCGGCACCCGGTCCCGGGTGCCGCCCCTCCGTCGTTCCTGCGCCGTGTCGTTCCTGCGCCGTCCGGCGGGACCGGGCCCGCCGGCGGGCTCAGAGCTCGATGCCGAGCCGGGCGTCCACCAGGTCCCGGACCAGCCGGGCGTCCGCCCCGCAGGACCCCGGGGTCCCGGTGGTCAGGGCGTCGGCGGCCCACGCGTCCAGCGCCGCCAGCGCCGCGGGGGCGTCCAGGTCGTCGGACAGGGCGGTGCGCACGGCCTCCAGCAGCGGGGCCGCGCTGCCCTCCGGGGCCACGGCCAGGGCGCGGCGCCACGCGTCCACGCGGGCGACGGCGCCGGCCAGCACGAGGTCGGTCCAGAACCAGTCGTCGGTGTAGCGGTGGGCGAGGATCGCGGTGCGGATCACGGCGGGATCGACCCCCTGGGCCCGCAGCGCGGAGACGAGCACCAGATTGCCCTTGGACTTGGACATCTTCTCCCCGTCGAGGCCGACCATCCCGGTGTGCAGGAAGTGCCGGGCCATGGGCCTGCCGGTCAGCGCCCAGCAGTGGCCGGCGCCCATCTCGTGGTGCGGGAAGACGAGGTCCGAGCCGCCGCCCTGGACGGTGAACGGGGCGGGCAGGTGCTCCAGGGCGATGAGCGAGCACTCGATGTGCCAGCCGGGCCGACCCGGGCCCAGCGACGAGCCGTCCCAGGCGGGCTCCCCGGGGCGCTCCGCGCGCCACAGCAGCGGGTCCAGCCGGTGCCGCTTGCCCGGGCGCTCGGGGTCCCCGCCGCGCTCGGCGAACAGCGGCAGCATCTGCTCGGGGGTCAGGTGGGAGACGTCGCCGAGCACCCACGCGTCGTCGTCGTCGGTGGGCAGCGCGCCCGCGGCCTCGACGTCGAAGTAGACGTCCCCGTCCGGCTCGCCGTCCCGGCCCGCCACCCGGTAGGCGAGGTCGCGGGCCACGAGGCGCTCGACGGCCGGCACGATCCAGCCGACGGCCTCGGTCGCGCCCACGTAGTGCTGGGGCGGGAGGACGTTGAGCGCGCTCATGTCGGTGCGGAACAGCTCGGTCTGCTCGGCGGCCAGGTCACGCCAGTCCACGCCGGTGGCCGCGGCCCGCTCGAGCAGCGGGTCGTCCACGTCGGTGACGTTCTGCACGTAGTCCACCGGGGTCCCCGCGTCCAGCCAGGCGCGGTGCAGCAGGTCGAAGGCCACGTACGTGGCGGCGTGCCCCATGTGGGTGGCGTCGTACGGGGTGATCCCGCACACGTAGAGGCTCGCCCGCTCCTGCCGGGGCAGCTCCACCCGCCGCCGCAGCCGGGTGTCCTGCACGACGGGCAGGGCCGCCTCGCCAGGGAGGTCGGGAACGGGTCGGGCGGACCAGGCTTTCATGCTCACCTCGGGTGGTTCGGGGATCGGACGACGGCCGCGGGGCCTCACCCAACCTACCGGACCGGCCGCCGCCCCCGATCCGGAGGTGACGCAGGGCTCAGGCGCTGATCACCCCGAGGCCCAGGAGCACGAAGATGGCCAGGCCCAGGGCGATGCGGTACCACACGAAGATCGTGTAGCTGCGGTTGGAGATGTAGTGCATGAACCAGCCGATGATCACGTACGCCACCACGAACGCGATGCCCGTGGCCACGAGGGTCTCTGTCATGCCGTAGGGCCCCGCCTGCGGCTGCCCCACGGACTGCGCCAGCTTGTACAGTCCCGAGGCGAACACCGCGGGGATGGCCAGCAGGAACGCGTAGCGGGCCGCGGCCTCGCGCGTGTAGCCCATCAGCAGTCCCGCCGTGATCGTGCCGCCGGACCGCGAGACCCCCGGGATCAGGGCCAGCGCCTGCGCCAGCCCGAAGAGCACGCCGTGCTTGACGGTGAGGTCGTCCAGGTGCCGGGCCTGCCGGCCCACCCGGTCCGCGACCGCAAGGATCACACCGAAGACCACCAGCATCGTGGCCGTGATCCACAGGGAGCGGAACTCCGTGTCGATGTAGTCCTCCAGCAGCAGCCCCAGCACGCCGATGGGCAGGGAGCCCAGGATGATCAGCCACCCCATCCGGGCGTCGGGGTCCGAGCGCTCCACGCGGCCCACCAGGGACAGGGTCCACTGCTTGAGGATCCGGACGATGTCCCGCCAGAAGTAGATGATCACGGCGGTCTCGGTGCCCAGCTGCGTGATGGCCGTGAACGCGGCGCCGGGGTCGGCGCTGTTGGGCAGCAGCTCGCCCACGATGCGCAGGTGCGCCGAGGAGGACACGGGGAGGAACTCGGTCAGGCCCTGGACGAGGCCGAGAATGATGGTTTCGATCCAATTCACCCGGCCACCCTACGGCACGCTCCGCGCCGGGGACGGCGGGACAGGCCCGGACGCGGCAGGAACGGCCCGCCGTGCGGGCCGTTCCTGCGGGTGCGGTGCGGGGGACGGGGCTCAGCGGGCGGAGCGCGCCCCGTCGGCGTCGTCGAGGTCCTCGTAGTCCTCCTCGTCGACGAGGTCCTCGTCGAGCATCTCGTTGTCCTCCAGGAGCTCCTCGTCGTCCTCCGAGTCGTCCTCGTCCTCGTCCTCGTCCTCGTCGTCGGAGTCGTCGTCCGAGTCGTCCTCCTCCGCGAAGACGGTCAGCGGGGTGACCTCGTCGTAGGCGTCGTAGAGCGCCTCCTCGTAGGCGTCGAAGGCGTCGGCGATGGCGATGTAGGCGCCGTCGACGGCCGGGTCGTCGTCGCTGCGCCGGTTGGACGCGGCGACGAGGTGTTCTTCGAAGGCGCTCACGAGGGCCTGCAACGCGGCACGAGGGTCATTGCTCATGGAGTAGACGTTAGCGCTATTCCGTGCAGAATGGGGACCGATGAGAGAACAAGTCCGGACCAGCTCGGCCACCCTCACGAGGGACGCCGACCAGCGCTACGAGTACCTCCTGCTGACCGTGGCGCCGCACGAACCGCTCGGCGACGCGCGGGCCCGGATCAGCGAGCACGCCGAGTACGGCAAGTGGGAGCTGACCCGTTCCGTGCTGCTCTACGGCGGGACCCGCAAGTACTGGCTGCGCCGCCGGGTGATGCGCGTGGAGCGCACCGTCTGAGCCCGGGACCCGTCCCCGCCGGCGGGGCTCAGCCCCCGATCGGGCCCAGCAGAGCCTTGGCCACGGCCGCGTGCACGGACTCGTCGTCGGACGGGTGGTAGATCCCGGCGAGCACGTCCCGGTACAGCCGTTCCAGCTCCCCGCCCCGGGAGTACTGGGCCCCTCCCGAGCTGCGCATCGCGAGGTCGACGACCCCGCGGGCCGCCTCGGTGGCCCGGTGCTTGACCCCGGAGAACAGCAGGAACCAGCGGGGGCCGTGGTCCGGGGCGCCGGCGGTGCCGAGGGCGTCCACGTCCGCGGCCAGCCGGAGCAGCTGCAGCTCCACCCCGTCCCGCAACAGGGCGGCCTCGGCGATCCGTCGGCGGACGTCGGGGCGCTCGGCGCGGGGCGCTCCCCCGCCGCGGGACCGCCGGATGCCGGCGATCTCCACGGCCAGCTCCACCGCACGGTCCGCGATCCCGGTGTAGACGGCGGCCAGCAGCAGCTCGAAGCAGCCGAAGACGCCCCACACCACCGGGTCCGGGTTCGGGCCCACCGGGGTGCGGGTGAGCACCTGCTCCGCGGGCATCGGCACCGAGCGCAGCACCGTGGTCCGGGACTGTGAGGCCCGCATGCCCATGGTGTCCCAGTCGTCGAGGACCTCGATGCCCTCCGCCGCCCGGTCCAGGAGGCCGAAGACCAGCGGCGTGCCCTCCTCGGCGTCGTCGCGGGCGTGGACGATCAGCCGGGTCCACACGGGGGACAGCGAGGTGAAGATCTTCGTGCCCGTGATCCGGTAGCCGTCCGCCACGGCCACCGCGGTGGTGTCGGAGTCGAAGAGCACGGAGTCGTTGCCCGCCTCGGAGATGCCGAAGGCGAAGATCTCCCCGGCCGCGGCCAGCTCGAAGATCCGCTCGGCCCGGGCGTCCCCGCGCAGGCGCAGGGTGTGCGCCACGCCCACCAGGACGTGGTGCATGTTGATGCCCAGCGCTTTTCGAACGGGTTTTATGGTGGCGCAG